>NZ_JBFUKF010000495.1:0-3382 GCF_056400985.1 Mucilaginibacter sp. P4_G9
AAGATATTCACTTCGATCAGCGGTATATCAATAACATCATCACGCCAACATCAAAAGATACTTATTACGCGCTCATTGGCGTGGCTTTACTTATCATCATTACAGCTTGTATCAATTTTGTTAACCTGGCTACGGCGCAGGCCATCAGGAGGGCTAAAGAAGTTGGTGTGCGTAAAGTATTGGGTGCAACCCGGTCACAATTGGTTAGGCAATTCATGGGCGAAACTACGGTGCTGGTGCTGATTTCAGTGATATCAGGGGTTTGTTTATCCGCGTTATTCTTGTCAGAAGCCGGTAAATGGATGTCGATCAGCATAGATTCCTCGCAGTTATTGCAACCCGTAGTAATGGGCTGGATAGCCGCTATTACCCTGGTGGTTATTTTGCTTGCCGGTTTATATCCATCGTTTGTACAATCAGCCTTTCAGCCGGTTGAATCTTTGAAAAATACGGCGGGCATGTCGTCTGGTGGCTTAACGTTACGTAAAGGTTTGGTAATAGCCCAGTTTGCTATTTCGCAGATATTGATAGTAGGCACCCTGATAGTTGCCCACCAGATGGATTTCTTTAAAAACCAGGACCTCGGTTTTAATAAAGAGGCAGTGATTTCTGTCGACTTGCCCAATAAGGAAAAACGTGAGGTGTTTAAGCAGCAACTGGCAACCTATCCGGGGATAAAGGACCTGAGCTTTTCAAACGGCGGACCGGTTTATAATAACAACTTCACCAGCTTTCAGTCGCCCGAACTTGGGCTAACCAAGGATGATGTTACCGAGGTGAAATACATTGATGAAAAGTACATAGATATGTTTCAGCTGCACATGCTGGCCGGGAAAAAGATCTGGAAAAAGAATGATAAAGATACCCTGCACAGCGTAGTGATCAACGAAACCCTGATGCACAAACTGGGCATCCAGGACCCACAGCTGGCCTTGAATAAACAGGTAAAACTTAACGGCGACCAGCAATCAACTATTGTGGGCGTGGTACAGGATTTTCAAAGCGAATCAAAACATAAAAAACGCAGGGCCTGCGTGCTGGAATACAATCCGCGGGGTTTCTTTATGGCCAGCATCAGGATTCAGCCTGCTGCCATGAATAAAACCATTGCTTATATTGGCAAACAATGGTCGAAAATTTACCCGGATAATGTTTTTGAGTATGAGTTTATTGATGAGCATATTGCCAATTTTTACAGGCAGGAGCAAAAAGTTTATAGCGCTTTCCAGTTATTCTCATACATAGCCATACTCATAGGTTGTTTAGGCTTATACGGATTGATTGCTTTCGCAGCCAATCAACGTACTAAAGAGGTAGGCATCCGCAAGGTTTTGGGCGCGCCTGTATATAGCATTGTAGCCCTGTTTGGTAAAGAATTTATTCTCCTGATAGGGATAGCATTTTTAGTAGCCGCTCCGCTGGGTTACTATGTAATGCACAACTGGCTGCAAAATTTTGCTTATCATATTAACATAGGGCCGGGAATATTCATCATAGCCATAGCATCATCATTTATAATTGCCGCTATTACTATTGCATACCAGGCTATTAAAGCCGCCTTGGTTAATCCGGTGAAGAGTTTGAGGAGCGAGTAGATGTTTATTGGTTCACTGGTTCATTGGTGGATGGGCGTAGAACTTGCAACGTGAATTTGCAACGGGTAAGGCCATCATTTAATATGGCCAATAACCCAATGAACCAACAGACAAGACCAATGAACTAATGAACCAGTGAACCAATGAACTAATAAAATAAACTAATACCATGATAAAAAACTACATCAAAATAGCTTTCCGGAACCTTTGGCGTTACAAGGGGTTTTCGGTGATCAATATTATAGGTTTGGCCGTGGGGATGACGGCCGGGTTCCTGATTTATATGTATGTAAAGTTTGAGCTGAGCTACGATCATTTTAATGCGAATTATGATAACATTTACCGGGTAGCCTCAGACATTAAAACACCTACCGAAACGCTGCACTGGCCGTCAACCACCGCCCCTGTTGGCCCGGCCATACAGGGTGATTATCCCGAGGTTGAGGCTTATACCCGCTTGTTTGGCGCGGGTTACCTGGTGCAGTACCAGGATGCCAAATTCCAGGAAAATAATGTTCAGTTTGCCGAGCCTTCACTTTTTAAGGTGTTCTCGTTCCAATTGGTAAAAGGGGATAAGAATAAAGCCCTTGAAGCGCCTTACAGCGTGGTAATGAGTGAAACCATGGCCAAAAAATACTTCGGCAGCGCCGATCCGATAGGTAAGTCATTATTACTTGACGGTAAATATCCTGCCGCTGTTACCGGCGTTATGCAGGATGTGCCTCATAATTCGCACATTAAATTTGATATGCTGGTATCGGTATCCACCCTCGCAAAATTGTATAAAGGGTATTTAACCCAATGGGGCAATTATAATAACTTTACCTACCTGTTGCTCAAAAAAGGATATGATCCGGCCAAATTGCAGGCACGCTTACCGGCATTCACCAAAAAGCATATCAGCGAGGCCGACCGTAAAAGCGGGATGGATTACGCCTATTATCTTGAACCACTTAAAGATGTATACATGGTTTCAAAAAGGGGAGGCGGAACCGAAAATGGCAGCGTTACCAATGTTTACATCTTTTCGGTAATCGCGGCGTTTATTTTGCTGATTGCCTGTATCAATTTTATTAACCTTACTACCGCCCGTGCCACCGAAAGGGCCAAAGAGGTGGGCATCCGCAAGGTGATAGGCGCAGTGCGCAAACAATTAACTATCCAGTTTTTAAGCGAATCGGTTATTATTTGTTTAATCTCTTTTGTGTTTTCGGCCTTGTTCAGTTACCTGTTGCTGCCTTTGTTTAACCAATTATCGGGCAAAGTGGTTAGCGAAAGTATCTTTAACAGTGGCTACCTGTTACAACTTTTTGTTATTGCCAGTGCAATTGGCCTTGTTGCCGGCATTTACCCGGCTTTGGTGCTGTCGGGATTTAAACCTGTCACTATTTTAAAGGGCAGGTTCAGCACTACCAGTAAGGGTATCATTTTGCGCAAAGGTTTGGTAATTACACAATTCACCATCTCTATTGTGCTTATTATTGGTACGCTTATAGTTTACAACCAGCTCAGTTTTATGCGCAGCCAGAACCTCGGCTTTAAAAAAGAACAGATGCTCACCATTGATTTTGCAGGCGACAGCGCTGTTCAGGCCCGTTTCCAGCTGATAAAAAATGAACTGGCAAAAATCCCCAACGTATCGGCTGTTACGGCATCGGGCAGTATCCCCGGTTTTGGCAACAGTGTTGCCTATTCAAAAATAGAGACCAAAACCGGCGCCATGCAGGAAATGAATATGAACATGTACGATGTGGACTATGATTTTATCCACCAGTTTGAAATGAAGG
>NZ_JBFUKF010000496.1:0-3378 GCF_056400985.1 Mucilaginibacter sp. P4_G9
AACACTGGTTGATCTTGGTCACCATTTACAGGGTGCCAATATCGAGCAAATTGTATCTCTATTGCTGATGGAAGGCAAGCTGGCGGGTTTCCACTTTAATGACTCCAAATATGGCGACGATGATTTGACCGTTGGTAGTATCAACCCATATCAATTATTCCTGATATTTAACGAACTGGTAGAGGGCATGGATGCCCGCGGCATGAACCATGCCACGGCTATCGGCTGGATGATAGATGCATCGCATAACATAAAAGACCCTATTGAGGATTTAATCCAGTCGGTAGAAGCCATTAAAATAGCTTATGCTCAGGCATTATTGATTGATGCGACGGCTTTAAAGCAGGCCCAACAGGATAATGACGTAGTACAGGCCCAGGAGATTTTACAGCATGCCTACCGTACAGATGTTCGATCATTACTGGCAGAGGCACGTTTACGTGCAGGCGGCGCATTAAATCCGCTGGCATTATACAGGCAGCAGGCGGTACGTAACCAATTGATAAAAGAGCGCGGAGCTAAAGCAGTATCAACCGGATTATAATATGGCGCAAATACCTGTTATAGCTGTTTTTGATGTGGGTAAAACCAATAAAAAGCTGTTCCTGTTTGATGAAAACTATAAGATAGTTTTTGAGCGGACGGCCCGCTTCATGGAAACCCACGACGAGGATGGCGACCCATGCGAAAACCTCGACAGCCYGCGCTTATCCGTATTTGATTCGCTGCGCGAGATCTTTAAGCATAAGGAGTTTGATTTAAAGGCCGTCAATTTCTCTACCTATGGGGCAAGTTTTGTTTATGTAGATGAAGATGGCAGGCCCTTAACCCCATTGTATAATTATCTTAAACCATATCCACCAGAGTTAGGCAGGCAGTTTTACGAAACCTATGGCGATGAAGCCCGGTTTGCCCGCGAAACTGCCTCGCCTGTTTTGGGTAACCTCAACTCAGGTCTACAATTGTATCGGCTTAAATACCAGCAGCCCGAAGTTTTCAAAAAACTTAAATATGCCTTGCACCTGCCGCAATACATGAGCTACCTGCTCAGCGGCCAGATGGTTACGGATCTAACCAGCATAGGCTGCCATACCGCTCTGTGGGATTTTGGGAGCAACGATTATCATCATTGGGTTAATGACGAAGGCATATTGCCCAAAATGGCGCCCTTAAAACCTGCCGATAGTGTGCTGCCTTCTGTATTTCCGGGCAGTACTTTTTGTGTGGGGGTTGGCTTGCATGATAGTTCGGCGGCGCTTATCCCCTACCTGGTGAGCTTTAATATGCCCTTTGTGCTCATATCTACCGGCACATGGTCTATCAGCTTAAATCCTTTTAATCAAACACCGCTTACTGCCGATGAGCTGAAGAACGATTGCCTTAACTACCTGCAATACAAAGGCAGCCCGGTTAAGGCATCGCGGCTTTTCACCGGCTACGAATACGAGCAGCAGGTAAAACGCATTGCCGCTCACTTTAACCAGGACGAGATAAGTTACCGCACCCTCAATTACGACCCGGCAATAGCTGCAAAGCTCAATACACAAACTACACTGCAAAGCCAAAAACAGGAAGGTGAGTTACAAAAATCTGTTTTTGAACAGCGCAACCTAAGTGACTTTAGTACTGATATTGAAGCTTACCATCAATTGATGATAGATATAGTTAACCAACAAACCATATCAACCAATTATGTACTGCAGGGATGCAAAGTACAAAGGATTTTTGTTGATGGTGGGTTTAGTAAAAACAGTGTGTTTATGCACCTGCTGGCACTCGCCTTTCCTCAGTTAGAAGTTTATGCAGCTTCAATGGCACAGGCTACAGCTGTAGGCACCGCGCTGGCCATTCACCAATGCTGGAATAGTAAAGCGCTGCCGCATGATTTAATTGAGTTGAAATATTATTCGGGGGTGCAAAATGAGGTGGTGTGATCTGTACTTTGTCATTGAGGGATAAAATCCGGGGGACTCTGAGGGGAAAATGACGTTTTAAAAGATTTGTCATCCTGAACGCTTGAAGGATCTATTCGCAGACTGTGAAGAGCGACGAAGCATGGCGAATAATAGACACTTCAAGCGTTCAGCATGACAAAAAGTTTTTTATTGCGAAAAGGCATAAGTTGGCACGAAGCAATCGTAAACTGTGCATACAAGTTCGCTCTGCGCAGTTCACGATTGCTGCGCTCAGTAACATTTTTTGACTATATCCCTCTTACCAAACCCAGGATATCTCCAACAACTCCGGCATCCTTAATGATTCGATCATGTCCGGGACCGGTGTATTCATGTGTAATAACCTCAGGATTAACGCTCGAAAATTCCCGGAGGTAATCATAAGGCGAAACTTTATCCTCCTTATCAAAAGCCAGCCAATGCTTTAAAGCGGCATCGCCTATATATTTATCATTAATGTCAAAATACGACGCATCCATTCCAAACAGTTTTTCAAAGCTTTCAAAAAACTTATCCTGTGCCGATACAGGCACTGCGGCAGCATCCATGGTGGCTATAAAGTTTTGTTTAAGTTTAATAAGCGGCGCAATACTAATCTGCAATGCAGGCTTAATACCGGTTTCGTTAATGGCAATTACATTGGCCATGGCTCCAAGCGAATGCCCAATCATTATATCAGGAGCACCATATGTTTTAATAACCTCTTCGGCCGCTTTTGAAAAAAGTATCAGGTTGGATAGCTCTCCTTCAGAACTGGCATTACCCGGCGCATCAAAAGCAATAATCTGCACATCTTCAACGGTTTTTAAAGCTGCTATCATTTCATCAAAATCAATAGCTTTGGAGCCCCATCCATGTGTAATAAGCACTTTTTTACTGCCATGCCCCCATATAAAACCGTTAAATTTTAATGYCGATCTGCTAAAATGAGGGTCATAAACCTCAAGGCTAAACTTAGTGGCTTCATCCAGCAAAGCTTGCTGCTGCAATCTTGCCGGCATTTTTGGCGGGTAGCAGACGAGCTGCCAAAGCATATCAGTAAGATCCTGATTTTCTTTCTTCTCTAATGCCAGGATATGCTGGTGCAACAATTTTAATTTCTTCATGAAGCGAATAGCGTGTTAGGGAGGCTAAGGTATGGAAGTATCGTTAAATTAAAAAAATTGCCATGCAAGGCATCGCGAAGAATCTATTCGTGAACTATGCAATTCGGATTTAAACGCGCACTATAGATGCTTCACTTCGTACTGTATGACAAAAAAATTCAAAAGGTGTGGCTACCTACCCAACCACAACAAAGCATTTATAAGCAACTGGTTCTGGGTTTCGTTATCAAATGTTTGGGATAATGACTTATCTGTTCCGCCATCATAGTCCATATCATTGTGGCCCATGTTAAAATAAACCATACGGTATTTTTTAT
>NZ_JBFUKF010000497.1:0-3353 GCF_056400985.1 Mucilaginibacter sp. P4_G9
GCATTGCCTTAACTTCGTTTATTAACTTATTTGTTTGCTGAAACAAATCTTCAGTAATGTACGAGAGATCTTTACACATCAAACAGCAATATTCCAGTTCATGTGCCGAACCTAATGACTGATCTAAAAAATGAGCAAAATCACGTTCTGTATTTCTTCCACAACCTTCAACTATATTTAAAGGTATTGAATATGAAGCTCGTTTTGTTTGACTCATTAAATCATATTGTTCGCTCTTTGGAAATTTTGGAAGTAGAGTTAGATAAACGAACATATTAAGTTCATGTGCTTTTTTCCATACTTCATACTTTTTGTAATCCCTCATATTATTTTTCACGGCAACAGCTTTTTGCTTTCGGCCTTGGGCTTTTAGCTAAAAAGCGGTCGCCTTAAGTCGCAGCCCGGCTCGTTCATCCAGGCCGAAGAGCAAGTTCATATTCTGAACCGCATGGCCTGATGCTCCTTTAAGTAAGTTATCTAAAATGCTTATTATTAAAAGCTTACCTTCATGTTTTGTAATCTGCAGAAAGCATTTATTTGTGTTGACTATCTGTTTCAAATCAATATTATGACTGGTTACATGTGTAAACGGATGGCCTTCATAATATTCCTGGTAAAGTTTTAATGCGTCTTCGGCACTTAGGTCGCTATCAGTGTATATAGAGGCTATTATGCCACGGGTAAAATCACCACGGTAAGGGATGAAGTTTATAGCCTGGTTAAAATTAACCTGTAATTGTTTTAACGATTGCCCAATCTCGTTTAGGTGCTGGTGATTAAAAGCCTTATAAACAGATAGGTTATCGTTTCTCCACGTAAAGTGCGAGGTAGCAGCTAAGCTTTGGCCGGCCCCGGTTGATCCTGTTGTCGCGGTGACGTGAACCTCGTTCATCAATAATCCTTTTGATGCCAATGGTAATAAACCTAATTGCAGGCAGGTAGCAAAGCAGCCTGGATTGGCGATATTATCAGCGGTTTTTATTGCCTCGCGGTTTAATTCAGGCAAGCCGTATACAAAGTTTTTATTTTTGAGTTTTGAATTTTGGATTAACCTAAAATCCTGGCTCAGATCGATGATCTTAATATGATCGGGGATCACATTGGTTTCTAAAAACTTTTTTGCATCGCCATGGCCAACACACAGAAACAATACATCGATGGCATTTGATAATTCGCCCGAAAACCTAAGATTGGTATCACCAAACAGATCGGAGTGCACTTCATAAACGTGTTTGCCTGTGTTGCTGTTACTGTGCACAAAAATGATCTCTACATTGGGGTGATTGATCAATAGCCGAAGCATTTCGCCACCAGTATATCCCGCACCACCAATGACGCCTGCACGAATAGGCCCCCGGCTCCCTGGAGAGGGGGTAAGTGAAGAATCCTTTATATTTTCAGTTGTTTGAGTCATAACTTTAATAATTATTCCGCCTTTAGGGGTTAGCGGGTAATCCTGTCATTATTTGTTGATGGATACGAATATAGGATAAACTCCAGGTCGCTCCGGTCGTTATTACTGATGAAGTGTTTCTGGCCTGGTAATATCTCGATGCCCTGCTCTGGTTTTAACACGGTAATTTTCCCGTCGATGGAGAAAGTTGCCCGTCCTTTCAAAATAAAGAAAACCTGCTTAGCCTTTTCGTGATAGTGCAATTGCTCAGCAGTATCAGGAGGCATCAATTCCTGCTTTACAGACAGTTCTTCGGTGTCAATAAATGTCCACCCATGACAGTCATCACCCCATTTATAGTGCTTTAAGCACTCGCCTTTGGAAAAAGCCACCTGGCCCCCTAAAGGAGCAGTTGGAATGGCATGTAAATTGTCTTTTTCTGTCATGATTAGTCCTTCGCATTAATTGCTCCCCCCTTAGTGGGTTCGGGGGCATTAACCTTATGATAAATCATCACCTGGTTGCCAAATATTTTTGAGAAACCTTTAACATCCTCACCACTCCATGAATTGTTCATTTCGCCATAGCTGCCAAATTTATTTGACATCAGGTCGTGATCAGATTCAATACCTATAACCTGGAAACGATAAGGGTGTAATTGTACAAACACTTTACCGCTTACATTTTGCTGTGTGTCGCTTAAAAAAGCTTCCATATTGCGCATGATTGGGTCATGAAACTGCCCTTCATGTAGCCAGTTGCCATAAAAAGCTGATAACTGGTCTTTCCAGGTTAGTTGCCATTTAGTCAACACATGTTTCTCTAAAGTATGGTGGGCTTTGATGATCACCATCGGCGCGGCTGCCTCAAAACCTACCCGACCTTTAATGCCTATAATAGTATCGCCAACGTGAATATCGCGACCAATGCCGTAAGGCTGCGCGATGGCTTGCAATGCCTGTATTGCTTTGGTGGGATGATCGTATTTTTCATTATCGATACCCACCAGTTCGCCCTTTTCAAATACCAGCTCCAGGTTTTTTACTTCCGATTCGGTAACTTGTGTTGGCCATGCTTCTTCGGGCAGACCTAAGTTCGAGGTCAGCGTTTCTTTACCACCAACTGATGTGCCCCAGATACCTTTATTGATAGAATATTTTGCCTTTTCGAAGTTCATTTCCACACCATGCTCTTTCAGGTATTGGATCTCTTCTTCGCGGCTCAATTTCAAATCGCGGATAGGGGTGATGATCTTTACTTCGGGAACCAGGATGTTAAAGATCATATCAAAACGCACCTGGTCGTTACCGGCGCCGGTGCTGCCATGTGCTACAAATTCGGCACCAATTTCTTTAGCGTAATTAGCAATTGCTGTTGCCTGGCTCACGCGCTCGGCACTTACAGAAAGCGGGTAGGTGTTGTTTTTTAATACATTACCATAAATCAAAAAGCGAACACAGGTATCGTAAAAGTTTTTGGTTTCATCAACCACATGATGTGATGTAACGCCCATTTTGTAGGCACGTTCTTCAACTCCTTTTAATTCTTTGTCGCTAAAGCCCCCGGTGTTAACAATTACCGAGTGAACTTCGTAACCAAGGTCCTGTGTTAAATATATACAGCAAAATGAGGTGTCTAATCCGCCGCTGTATGCTAATACTACTTTCTTTTTCATGTTTTAAAGTATCTCTATGAGGTAAAAGGTTAAAGGCGAAAGGTTAAAGGTTTTCGCCGCGTAAAAACTTTATGAAGCCAATTAACATGGCTTTCACCTCATTAATTGCTGTGTGTATTTTGTCGTAAATTTCTTTGGGGATAAATCCCAGATCATAAATTAAGTAACAGGTATATTTAACTTCATGAGCCGACCCTAAAGCATTATCCAGGTAATGGGCAAAGTCTTTATCGGTGTTTTTGCCACAGCCTTCTACAATATTTAATGGAATCGAGTAGGTTGACC
>NZ_JBFUKF010000498.1:0-3339 GCF_056400985.1 Mucilaginibacter sp. P4_G9
ATATGGATAAGCGGCATAGGTATTTTAGCCGGCCAAAATGCTTTTTGGGCCAGGTGAGTAACAACGATGGAGTCTTTACCGCCCGAGAACAGTATAGCAGGACGATCAAATTGTGCAACCACTTCCCTTATCACGTAAATGGCCTCCGATTCTAATTCCTGCAGATGAGTAAGATAATATTTATGCATGGTAATCTTAAATCCGCTAAATCTACCTAAATAGTAGGGTTTAGCAATAAAACTGCAATATTAGCAATTTTTACGCTAATGTTAAGGCTATTAAGTAGAATTTAACCTCAAAAATTAAGCTTATACAGAACATACTCCGTGGAATAAATTATGAGCAATTATTAAAAGCCCCATTAAGTATCAACGTTATATACCTGCCAATCGTTTAAAAGTGTAGTAATTTATTATGATGTATACATTATACCATAATATTACAAGTTATAATGAAAAATAATTACTTTTAAAAAATCAGTATATACATACATTTGAATTTATGAAAGGGATCATTTTAGCAGGTGGATCGGGTACAAGGCTTTATCCAATTACGAGGGCAATAAGTAAACAATTAATGCCCATTTATGATARGCCGATGATTTATTACCCGTTATGCGTTTTGATGCAGGCGGATATCCGGGAAATACTCATCATAACAACCCCTGAAGATAATCACGGTTTTAAACGCCTTTTGGGAGACGGAACTGAACTGGGATGCAAATTTGAATACGCCATACAAGAAAAACCAAACGGGCTTGCCCAGGCTTTTGTAATTGGTGAGAAATTTATCGGCAAAGACAAGGTAGCCCTTATTTTGGGCGATAATATATTCTATGGCACCGGTTTTAATGAACTAATTCGCAGCTTTAATGATGTTGATGGAGCAGCTATTTTTGCTTATCACGTGGCCGATCCTGAAAGATACGGCGTTGTAGAGTTTGACGAAGATTTTAAAGCCTTATCTATTGAAGAAAAGCCGGTTAACCCTAAATCAAAATTCGCGGTACCCGGATTGTATTTTTATGATAACAGCGTGATCCAGATAGCGAAAGATCTGGAACCGTCGCCGCGTGGCGAATACGAAATTACGGATGTAAACAGATTTTACCTGGAACAGGGTACTTTGCATGTTGGTGTAATGGATAAAGGTACCGCGTGGCTGGATACAGGTACTTTTGACTCTTTGAGTGATGCTACTGAGTACGTGCGGGTGATAGAAAAACGGCAGTCGACCAAAATTGGTTGTATTGAGGAGGTGGCTTATCGTCGTGGTTTTATTAACGATGATCAGTTGAAAGTGCTGGTGCAAAAATATTTGAAGAGTGGCTATGGCGCTTATCTGCAAAGTTTGCTGCCTTAAACTCAGGATCCGCTTTTAACGGTTTCGATCATTTTACGAATAAAATCCGGCTCTCCGGCATCAAACCAAATAAATGATTTATCTTTCCTAAACCAGGTGAGTTGCCTTTTGGCAAAGCGCCTGGTATTTTGCTTAATCATTTCAATGGCTTTTTCCTGGGTCGATTTGCCATCAAAATAGTCAAAGATCTCGGAATACCCTACTGTGTTCAACGCGTTTAAATGACGATGTGGGAGTAAATCTGTTACTTCTGCCAATAAACCTTGTTGCATCATGATATCTACGCGATCATTAATGCGTTTATACAATATTTCGCGGGGGAGGTTTAAAGCCAGCTTTATTATGTTGAACGGGCGTTTATTAATTGTGGATTGCCTGTAAAAGGATATAGGATTGCCCGAACTTTCAAAAACTTCCAATGCCCTGATGATACGTTGAGGGTTACTTAAGTCGACCTCTGCATAATAAACCGGATCAACTGATTTTAATTTTTCCTGCAGATAGCCTATTCCTTTTTCTTCCAGTTCGAGGTTTAGCTTTTCCCTTGTATGCGGATCGGCTGTTGGCAGATCGTCAAAACCTTCACAAATGGCTTTGATGTAAAGGCCAGAGCCGCCTGCCAAAATAACATGATCATGCGTTTTAAAAAGTTCATCAAGTAAAGCAATCCCTTGTTTTTCAAAGTCGCCAACCGAAAACACCTCATTTACAGAATGTGAATCTATAAAATAATGTTTAACCTGGGCTAACTCTGCAGCACTGGGTTTTGCCGTACCAATACTCATCTCCCTAAAAAACTGCCTTGAATCAGCCGATACCACAACGGTATCATAATACATTGCCAGCTCAATCGCAGCTGCTGTTTTACCTACAGCTGTAGGGCCGGCAACTACAATGAGTGTTTTGGGAGTGGGATGGGGCATGGGTTATTATGCGGTCAAAAAAATGTCATTACGAGTATTAAGATACCGAGACTCTAAAGGAGGGGGGACAAATCGGCGAAAGACTTACGAAGTTTTAAAAACTTCGTAAGTCTGGGGTTTTACAACTTGTCATGGGGCGGAACGAAGCATTCCTCGCAATGACGGGTGTAGATATCTTATTAACTTATATTAATAATCGTCACCATCGCGGTGTGGTTTGTCATCATCTTCAAAGCCCTCATCATCTCCAAATTCACCGCCGAATCCATCATCTTCTTCCTCTTCGGCTTTTTCTTCGGGCAGGTCTGCATCAACATCTGTAACTTCCGAGAAATCTTCGGTATCCTCTGGATTAAATGCCATCTCATTTAAAAAGTCGAAATCTTCATCAGCGGCAGCAGCTACTGTGGGCGTAAATACGTTACCAAACTGTTTAGGTGCTTCACCAACTGATTTAATTACGGCAGGATAAGTAGTGCCCGGTGTATCATTAAGAATGATCTTCATTAATTCTACGTGAAAATCAAACGGACGATCAAAATTGAAAGTATAGTAAAATTTCTGGTGCGGATCATCGATAAAGCTTAACAGCTTTACATTACTCATCAGCGATACGCCACGGTCCTTCCTTTTTTGATTGGGCAGATAGGTTATTTCTTCACCTTTCATCCACTGATCATTGCTAATATAAAACGATGAAGGAAATTCGGGATTATAGCCGGTTGACTGATGTATTGCGCGGTGTAAATCTTCGAAGGTTTGATTCGATTTTACATCAATCTCCCGCATCACATCATCATAATCTTCGAAAGTAACCCTGAACCTGTATAGTGCCATTATTTTAGTAAATTTTTAGTGGGGACAAAAATAGTGTTTTAATTTAATTTTGAACTTGCCACAACTTTTAAGCCAATTTCTAAACCTTTGATAATTGTGTAACTAATAGCAGCTTCGCGCGTATTCGGAATTTCACCTTCTAATATGGCTTCGCGGATCTGATTTTTGATAATTCCTACCTCACGGCCCTCTTTTATACCAAAAAGCTGCATAATAT
>NZ_JBFUKF010000499.1:0-3284 GCF_056400985.1 Mucilaginibacter sp. P4_G9
GTTTTATTTGCTGGCTATCTATGGGGTTAAAGTAGCTTTTACATAGGCTCAGGTAATGTATAGCATCRAGCAGATTAGTTTTGCCCGCGCCATTATTACCCGTAAAAGCATTCACACCCTCGCTGAAAACAAGTTCGGCCTCCTCATAATTTTTAAAATTTATAACTGACAGCTGCTGCAAATACATGGGGCTGTAAAGGTAAGGTTTTTGGGTTGGATAGGATTGGTTTGGAGATAGAATATTAGGTTGATTAGGTTTACTTTGACTGTTTTTATTTTTTACCAACAAAAATTCAACCCCATCAACCATTCACCAATTAACGAAAAGCTATGTGCAATCACAAAACAATTAAACGTATTTACATACCATAAATTTATACCAGCCTATACAAAAAACCGCTCCATGGTTAAGTTATTTGTATCCATAGTTAAGTTATTTTCAATTGCAATAAACCTTTTTCACATCCTTGTACAAAATTGATTTTGCGTATTGTATGGTATAAAATATTCAAATATATTTACTGCAAATAAGCAGTGGCGCTACCTCGTATTAATAACCTGCCGAACCTTATTATGAAAAAATTTCCAGGCAAATTGCTTTTATTAGCGATTGTTTTATTTGCTGGCTGCAACAAGGAAATGCCGGAAATAAACACCACATCTGCCACTGGCGCCGGCGGCAAAAAGCTAAAAATATCATTGGCGAATACGGATATACCCATTGCCGGCATTTCGGCATCATCAACCGGCTCTTCGTGGGCAGCATCAAATGCTATTGACGATAACACTGCAACATGCTGGAGTTCAAATCAGCACACAAACGCCAACGGGGTAGAGTTTATTCARTTTCAGTTTAGCGATGCAAACGATGTAAATTATGTGAGGCTAACCCCAAGGTATGACAGCAATAACGCAGGCTTAAGCTTCCCGTTAAATTTTACAATTTATTATTACACAGGCACATCATGGGTATCTGCTAAGTCGTTCACTAATTTTGCCAATCCTCAAAAACCCGGCACCAACAATCTCCCGGTTGTAATACCACTTCCGGTTACAGTGCATACCAACCGCATAAAAATAGAAGCTACCAGGCTGAGTACCGATGGCTCAAACTATTACTTTCAGCTTGCCGAAGTTGCAGCGGGCTATGATGATGGCTTCAATCATTTTAAATGGACCAGCAATGATAACTCCAGCAGGCAAAACCGGATTAATAACGCAGGTTCGGGCACATTTAACCCAGGCCGCATTTTCAACTGGACACAGGATGACCGCGACCCCATCATCCAGGCTACAAATCAGGGTGTTTATCCTAATATATATGCTCCAAGCGTAGTTTATAACGGCGCCTGGTATATTTATTATGGCGGCTGGGACAATACATCGAAAAAAAACGACCGGATATTTACAACCGTAACCAACAACAATTTTTTAACTTTTGGCGCACACACCTTAACCATTGGCAATGGCAACAGGTGCCATGTAAATAACGCTACCATACTTAAAAAGCCCGATGGCAGCTGGCTAATGTACTATACCTCTTTACCTCAAAATTCAACTATAAATAAGCCCAGTTATGCCACCTCTCCTGATGGTGTTAACTGGGCACCAAATACCGGTTCGGGTAAATATTTGTTAAAAATGAGCAATTATCCTAACTGGGCTACTGCCGATGTAAACGGATCAAACGTTGGCTACCTGGAAAACGGTATCTATCATTTATATTTTAATGATTTTGCACGTGGCGTACACAAAGCGGTTCATCATGCGGTAAGTACCGACCAGATAAATTTTAGCTACGTTGGCGACGCGTTGAACGAAGCGCTTGTTGCACAGGATGTAAAAGCCTTTACTTACAACGATGCTACTTACTATTTAATGGGCCTGCACCATAACAGGCACGAAATAAGATACAGCTTAAGTAACAGCCTTACCAGTTTCCCGGCCAGTAACTTTTTGTTTGGCAATTACAACGCCGGCGATATGTTTATTGTTTCTATGAGTTTTGTAACCAATGCCAACAGGTTATATGGCATCATTTACGGCGCAGGCCCCAACAGGGATCTAAGTCAGAATTCGCTGCATGCCAGGTGGCTTACCAAAAAAATAATTTTTATTAGCGACAGAACCAACGAGCGTTGGGGCGATATTGAAAAAGCACACGGGCCCGACCAGGTTGTACTGTACATGAATACCGATATGGAAACCGGTCACTTTTATGTTTACGATACAGATGGTACCACCCTGCTGTATACCAGTCCGCAGGTTACCATGCGCTCGGGCGATATCTGGACCTATAATCCATAGTTTAACTGCCGGTATTTATTGTTTTAAATAATCAACTATTCATCAATAATGGCGTACCCCGCTGATAGAAGCGGGTCGGGCTTTTTGTTCATACGCCTGCAGGTCTTACGCGCTTTGGCCGGTATCTACGCCAATCCCTTACGCAAATTTGGGGTTTAAAAAAGCCCAACGATATAATTAGGATCTTTCAAAACTTTTGAAGACTATCTATATCAAAACACCTCCCAACCCAAAAGTATGGCGCTCATGTCCGTACAACAACAGGATACCTCCTTGGTTTGATTATAATGCTTTGCCTAAGCAGTAAAATGTAAATGGAACTTATATTATTTAACACTACTGATCGGATTAAAAAGACTTTTAATATCTTTTAAATCAATCACTTTTGATATATTCAATCCAAAAAACGGCTGAGTATTTTTCCTGGTTAAAACATCAATGCCAACTCCAATACCCGCTTTTTTTACTATTGTATTCATTTTTATTTCGAAATATGGATCAACAAGACGCTTAAATACTTCTCGCTGAGGCGAAAGCAGTAGCACTTTATAATAATTATTAAAGCCTCCAATAAATTGAAACTTGACATTAAAATTTTCATCATCCCATAAAAACATAAATCCTGTATAATATAAATAATTAGCTCGGGTATAAGCACGCTGAGATTCAAAAGGTTGTAAAACAAAATACTGATTATTGAATTTCACCACAGTTGTATCTGAAATTAAGTTAGACATTGAATTCATAATTGTAGTAGTAAATAACCCTATTTCAGCTCCTCCGGTTACAAACAACTTACTTTTATCTAATAGCTTTCCAATATTTCGATGATATTCAAAATATAACATTAAAGGTTCATTTTTATAAGTGACTTTTTTACTATAAGTTCCATTCACGAGTGAAATAGTGGTATCTGTAAAATTTTTCTTTGTTCGGAAACTTTTAAATAATTGTACATTATCAATACTATCCGAAGG
>NZ_JBFUKF010000500.1:0-3272 GCF_056400985.1 Mucilaginibacter sp. P4_G9
GTCGATATACCCTTGGCAAGAGCAGTCTTGACGCCTGTAGTTATCCGACAATAAAAAGAAAAAGTCTTGATACTTGATACTTACTACTTGATACTAACTCCTCGATACCAATAATATCATATTTAATCTTTTATTTAGCAGGTGTATGTTTGTTAGTTTAACTATAATCCGGTACCGAAAGCTGTTTATTCCCTTCGCCTTGCTGGCTATGGCAATACACCGCCTGCCCATGCTGATGCAAAAGGGCTGCACATTTTACAAGCTACTTGGCTCGGGCCGGAATGGAACCTTCGACCTGCAGCCCGACTGGCAACAATGGGGCCTGTTAGCCTGCTGGGAAAGCCGGGAAGATTTCGACAGGTTTTATAATCACTCCTTTATTTCAAGCTGGTGGAAGGTATTAGGCCATGAAGGTTATACCATATTATGCCAGCCATTGCAAAGTCATGGCAAATGGAATGGTAAAGAACCTTTTGGCAAGCCGGATATACAAAACTATACAGGCCCGGTTGCTGTGCTTACTCGGGCCACGATCAGGATAAGCAGGCTAAGGAATTTTTGGAGCCATGTAGATGAAGTAGCGGGTTTGATGACCAGTGCAGCGGGGTATATTACCTCCTTTGGCGTAGGCGAAGCACCGGTATATCGCCAGGCCACATTTTCTGTTTGGCAGAGCATTGATGATGTAAAAAACTTTGCCTACAAAAGCCGCGAGCATGCCGAAGTAATAAAACTTACCCGAAGCGAAAACTGGTACAGCGAAGAGCTATTTGCCCGGTTTAAGCCCATTGCCAGCTTTGGCTCGCTGAATGGCAATGACCCTTTAAATAACCTGTTTAAAAATTAAGATATGAGAATTGTTGCCGAATTACCGCACCCCGATTTTAAGATCTCCATCCTGAACATGAACCAAAAGTTTATTGTAAAGATTGAACAGGGCACCCTGGAGCAAAGTTTTAAAATAGCTGAAATGGACCTGACCGATGGCGTTAACAGTGTTTTTGAATTGTTGGATGAAGAGTTTTTAAAGAAGGTAGCTGCCCGTTTTATTGAAATGCGTACCGACTTCAAAGACGCCTATTACAGGTATAATTTTTAAGGTAATTATATACATTATAGACCAAAGTTAAAGTTTTTAATTAACTTTAGATTCATAGTGTTTTGAGTGTTAAAAGGTTACTTAATCGTTCCTATTTGGTCGACATAATGCCTAAACTATCCTAAACAGAATTTTATTCCGGTTTTAATAAAATAAACACTTAAGTACCTCATTAGATGATTTTTAATACTATCCACTTAAACAAAATTTAATATGGCAATTATAAAAGCCATTTTACCATTATAGTAAATAACAAATGGCAAAGAGCAAGGCATCCCATACCCAAAAAGAACAAATTCATCCGAAGCTTCTCAGTAAAATTGGAGAAGATGGGAATAACAATGCCATTACAAATTCACCAAGTGCCGATAATGAAAAGCAAAATGATAATAATGCAAATTGTGAAAATGCTAATGCTGTTAATGTAACGGGAAGCGTTCCCAAAAAAAATAATTGGACTATAGGAAATAAAATAGCTATTTGGGGTCTTTTTATAAATATAGGATTGGCGATAATTACCGGATGTGCGCTTTATTATGCCATAAGATATAATAGCCTTACTCAAAAATCTCTGGTAGATAGCAATCTTAGATTTGAGAATGAAAATCAACCTTTTTTGCAAATAAATATTTATGAGATTAATTTAAGGACAACCGAAGTAAGATTGAATTATAGTGTTTCTAATCTTAGAGAGACTCCAGTAAAAATTATTGAAGATAAGGTTGCAATGAAAATAGATACTACTCAACCTGATTTTAAGGGTGCTGTTTTGACTGATATTCATGGTGTTAATAGTTATGTTATAAAAGAGAATCCAATAAAAAGGTATTTTGGGGGATACCAAATAGATGAAAATGCATTTTATGCTATAAGGGAGGGTGTTTTTAAGATATACATCGTTGGAGAAATTAAATACGAAAACCTTATTACACACAAAGAAAGAATTTATAGCTATAGAGTTAAATGTTTTATGGTAAACAAAAGCGATACATATTCCGAATTTATAATGAATGACAATAGGGATTTATAACTTGTTAAAGTTGAAACCTCTGCTTACTACTCACAATACGACAAATGAAACCTAATCTACTTAAACACATCACATCAACATTGCTTTATGTTGTAGTTTTATTCTTTGTTTGTGAAATGAATTGCGCTTTTATATCCAGGGATAGTAAAGCAATAGACGAAAAATTAGTAATAGTTTAAGTCATGGCTAATAAACCTGAAAAAAACTATTCCAGTTTGTGGATGGGTGTTGTATTTGCTATCGCTATTGCTTGGTATATTTCAGATCATGAAAGTACAGAGGATAACAATCCTATTGCCAAACACGGGAAGGATACGATTTACTACAAAGACACTATGTACGCAATCAGCTTTAAAATAGACACTGCCATTTACATAGAACCCGATAATGAAGCACCGCCCGACCGTTATTAAAACCGCGATAGCAATATTATTGTTGATTGCATTGGCAAAGATGTCCTATGGGTATTATCAACTAATGAGAATAGCCGTGTGTGGGCTTTTTATATGGTTAGCGTATTTGTACTTGCAAAAACAAGTTATATCGGCTGTAATCGGTTGTATAGTGCTTGCGGTCTTATTTAATCCTATTATCAAGTTGGCTATACATAAAAAAGAATGGCAAACCATTGATTTTTGGCTTGCCATTCTTTTAATAATATGGATAATTACTGATTTATATAAGTTATTCAGAGGTAGGTTTATTTTTTAGTGCTTTACTCATAGCATTATCAAGTATTTTATTGCCACTCCCCTCTAATCCTAGTAGCTTACTACTGTGCAATTTTTAATAGCAATCATCAGTTAAGTAATTGATTTACAATATTTTAATCATATAAAATATTCTTAACAGAATTTTATTTGGCAAAACACCCCATATATGGTCTTAAATTCAATATAATCTTGTCTAAGATAAACAATTAGTTTATACTAACATACTTAAAACACTGATAAACACATATAATATAAATTGATAAAAAATTAAATTTGGTTGGTTATTTTGCCAAATAAATGAGAAGTTAAGCCAAAAGAAGATCGCAATACCAAAAACCTGATGGCTTTTGACCGGCAGTTGAAGTACATGAATCATCGGCATTTTTGGGTGCCTGGTATTCCTTAAATACCTTAACCCCGGTTTTATAAC
>NZ_JBFUKF010000501.1:0-3261 GCF_056400985.1 Mucilaginibacter sp. P4_G9
AAATGGGATCCGCAACATTTGCTCTTCGGGCCACTTGCCAAGGTCATTTGCACGCTGGATAATTATTTCATATTTGCCGGGCCTGTTGTAAAACTTACTATCTATATCATAATAGTTTTCCCGGTTATAATACCCCATTTCGGTAGTGTCTTTTTTTCCACTTTCATTTTTAACCAGGTACACCACATAGGGTATAGTTTCATGATGTTTATAGTATAAGCGCATACTGACCACACTGTCAGCAGGAAAACTAAAATCTAAGGGCATTCCAGTGTGCTTATTAAACTTTTTAGCATACCCATGATTAAGCTTTAAATTATCCAGATCAAAATAGTCTTTTAACCGGTTAATTTCTATCCGTGTTACAAAGGGTTTAAAGTTAGGTCTCCAGTCAAACACCACCCCTTGACGTATATCGTAATTTTTGGTGTTAACCACTTCTATCAATAGTTGCTTACCCGGAGCTTTAAACTTACCCAAAAAACCATAAGGTTCAATTGCCCCATATTTTTGTTGGAGCATTGGAATTTTTGACCATGGAACTATTTCAACACTATCATTTTCAACTACATGATAGCGATAATCATCAACATTAGCTTTTGTAATACCGTACGCTATTAAAATTGCCGTTGAAGTATCTGAAATGATATAACTTGCGTACTCTTTAGAGATCGATTTTATATTTGATGAAAAAAAATCGACAAGATTGGGGTTAAGCTTTACGCCCAGCCAAATAGGGTGTTTGTCATTTATCAATTTAAAGGAATTAACCATGGCCAAATCGGTGTCTTTAACGCCATAATACGCCCCTCTGTACTCGAAGGTAAAATGATTACCAAAGGATAGGTCTTGCTTTGGTTGTGCAGATGAACGTAACGGGGAGATGAAACTAAGGATTAGCCCGGTTAACAATACCAAAATACTGTTTTTCATGATTGTGTTTAAGTTTACAATTATTATTTACATCACAAAAATGCATTTTCGGATTACCGTCGCCTATGCATAACGAGCATGCGGTAGCAAGCATTTAGAATTTGGCAATAAAATGCTATCAAACAGAAAGCGGCACTATCATAATTGATAATACCGCCTTATTTTTTAACACTGGTTATTTTAACTCTTCGGTCCGCCAAATTCCATCAGGTAGGCTTTTAAAAACTCGTTAAGCTCACCATCTAATACGGCTGCCGCGTTTGATGTTTCGTAATCGGTACGCAGGTCTTTCACCAACTTATAAGGATGCAACACATAGTTTCGGATCTGCGATCCCCACTCTATTTTCTTTTTGTTACCCTCAATAGCATTGCTGATCTCCATACGCTTACGCATTTCAATCTCGTATAATTGCGATTTCAATAAACGAATAGCATTATCCTTATTCTGCAACTGCGAGCGCGATTCCTGGTTTTTAATAATGATACCCGAAGGTTTGTGGTATAAACGCACTGCGGTTTCCACCTTGTTCACATTTTGCCCGCCTGCACCTCCCGAACGGAATGTTTCAAACTCGATATCTGCCGGGTTAATATCTATCTCGATGGTATCATCAACCAGCGGGTAAACGTATACTGATGCAAACGAGGTATGGCGCTTGGCATTTGCATCAAATGGCGAAACACGTACCAAACGGTGCACTCCATTTTCACCTTTTAAATAGCCATAGGCAAAATCGCCTTCCAGCTGCAGGGTTACAGTTTTTACACCAGCCACATCACCGGGCTGATAATCCTGCTCGGTAACTTTATAGCCATTCTTTTCGCCCCACATAATGTACATACGCATAAGCATACCTGCCCAGTCGCAACTTTCGGTACCACCGGCGCCAGCTGTAATTTGAAGTACCGCGTGAAATTGATCTTCTTCTGCCGAGAGCATGTTTTTAAATTCAAGCTCCTCAACCGCTTTTATGGCCATGTTATATTGCTCCAGCATCTCGGCTTCTGTAGCATCGCCGGCCTGGTAAAATTCAAATAGTACGCCGGTATCTTCAATTACCGCCAATACTTTTTGAAATTCATCTGTCCATACCTTTTTAACTTTGATGGAGGCCAGCACTTTTTCGGCCTCTTTTGGATGATCCCAAAAATGCGGGCCAACGGTTATTTCCTGTTCCTGATGCAGTAGCTCAAGTTTCTTGTCGATGTCAAAGATGCCTCCTCAGGGAAGCTGCTCTATCCCTTAAATCCAGAATCTGTTCTTTAGTCATGTGGCAAATATATACAATTTGATATTTGACATAAATAAAAAAGGCCTGCAAATTGTTTTATCAATCTGCAGGCCCGTTTCATAGGTAAGTGATATTATCTTAAGCCACCATCAAATCATTAACCAGCAAACTTAAGTTGGCACGGTTACCATTTAGCTTGGTGAGCATATTGGTTAAGCCAAACTCTTTAATCTGCTCGCTTTTTGACGCTTTTACAAGATCGCTCATCACATGCGGGATAAGTGACTTGGCTATGATCATGGCCTGTGCCGGATCGATATGGTAAAATGTGTTAAGCCTGTTGGCAAATCTGCTTACCATGCTTGATACCAACGAATGATTGTAAATGCCCGAAGACTGGAAATACTTAACTACGTCTTTCAACTTACCGTTTTCCATCTGCCCTTTTAATACCTCAATGATTGAACTCGAAGCCTCAATCATTACACTCTCGTGAAGCTTTACAGGGATTGCGGGATTGTTAATAACTGCCGTCCCGGCGTTATTTTTTACAAGCAAAAAAAGTTTTTCAAACATGGTCGTAAATATTTTATACTTAAATTTACAAAATGATGATAAATCAGCCATTTGATTACCAACAATACAAATATATCAAATTATTATTTGAAACTTCAAAGCATTTTGTAAATATTTTTTAAATTATCGTAATTTTTAAGTGTCAGATAAACACTATCTAAATGGTGTTCAAATAACACAAAGACAGCTTATTTAACATTTCTTATCCACCTAACAATTAACTTATTACTTTTGTTAAAAAACACATCAACTATGTTGCCAAATACCAATTTTACAACCACACAGAGCTACAAATATTTAGCTGACCATTACATTGATATTGTATCAAAAGGCTTGAAAGAATTATTCGACACTGATGATCAGCGATTTAACAAATTCTCAATCCAGTTTGAGGATATCCTGCTCGACTATTCTAAAAACCGTATTGACGATGAAACTATAGCTTTATTGATCCAATTAGCTAAGGAATGTTCAGTAAATAAGGCAATTGAAGCCATGTTTGCAGGCGAAAAAATAAA
>NZ_JBFUKF010000502.1:0-3230 GCF_056400985.1 Mucilaginibacter sp. P4_G9
CCGTCAGGCATGGGTATACTTAGCTGTTAAACAACCGGGTTTTATTTGGATAAATCTCGGCAATACTGTTTACAGTTGCAATTATACGCGGGCATTCCATAAAATTTATGGGAAAACGCAGATTTTCGCCCAATTTAACATTGGTTTCAAAAGACTCATAATCTTTTGGTCCCTGATTCGAGCCCAGGTGGGCGCACAAAAAGCAGTTTTTCAAGAAACGAAAATCCTCTAAATCACTGATTTAGAGAATTTTTTGTTTTATTCCGATCCTTTTCAGTCCTTACGAATGCACACTTTGGAACACCAATCCGACGACCTGAAATTAGTTTTTTATTTTAGGTCGCTCAAGCGCAATAATGGATTGTATAACAGTGATTTAACAAGTCTAAAAAAGATCAAATAAGAATAAAAAATACTGTAAATCCCAAAAACGCACACCAAATGACTGCGATGTTTTCATCTTTTAACAGTTAACCAGTAAAAGTAACTATGCAGCAGAGCATGACTTAACTCAATACCAAGACTATTCGGTTTAAGTTATTTAATTATACCTGTTAAACTTCACCCTGATCAGGCTGTATTTGTCCCCTTTTTGCCGCTGGAACTTGATATAAGCATTTTTCGGGTTCATGAATCCAAATCCATAATCACCACCACCGGTTCCTTCATCACCGTTTAATCTCCTGGTAGTAACCCATTTTCCGTTTTTGTAATATCCTTCATCTAAAAATTCGACGTCAAATAATGGTTTTTGAGGGTCGGGAGTGATTGGTTCGAGTTTAAAGCTCATGTCCTTTCCAATTACCACAAATTCATCAGGGCCGTTGGCAATGATAATTCCTCCAGCAAATCTTGCTTTAGAATTTCTGACACCAACGGCAATATTTGCCATTTCGGAATTAGACACTCCGCCGAAAAAGGCCTGGATATGGTATCCGTTAAGGTCAAACCGCTGCTCGCGTTCGGCTGAATCAAGGTAAATGCCCGCCATTGTGCCCTTGCCACGATTTTCGAGTATTTTATCCTTCGCCAGATTAAGTACTTCATATGTTTTGCTGATCTCATCTTCGTCCGCCGGTAAATCATCTATTCCAAACGGAGAAAAACAGATGGCATCCATTTGTCCGTACGCCCAGAACGCTTCGCTGGCAGACTGCGCTCCGGGACGGATTTCGGGGATAAATAGCGGGTTACCCGGCCGGCTATATTGTTCCAACGTAAACCGGGCAACTTTTGACGGAACATAGATATCGGGAGAAATAAAATCTATTGAAGGGGCGACGGCCCGCCATACGTCGAGCGTATGAGGGACGGGGCCTCCGCTTGGGTACTTGCCGGGATAATTAAACGAAGGTTGTTTTATCCAGGCATTAACATACATTGGAATTGGGTACTCGCTCTTCCCTGCAGCTGCAACGGCCCCTGCATACTTTGCATAATGATATACCGTAAAAAGCTCTTCCGGCAAATAAGATAGTACAGATGCATCCTTTGTGTCAAATTTGCTTTTACCGAATACATCTTCCCACGAACCGTTCATTTTGTAACCATTAGCTCTCCAGGCGCTGTCCAGTTCAGGCTGTAATTTCGCTTTGTTGTCAGACAGATATTTCATCAGATCTACTGGAACGCCATGTTCGTATTCTTCATTGGCAAGCTTTCCGTAGTCACGGGGAGATTTAAACAAACCTATCTCATTTTCAACCTGCATGGCAATAACCGTCTGGTATTTGCTGTCAACTTCCTTTATATGACGCATCAGCGTTTTGAATGCCTTTGCATCCGCGTTCTGCGATGCAGGGTACAAAGCTGAAAGCATTTCATGGGAATTTCCTTCTTTGTCTTTGGCCCTGGGATATTTGGCGCTATTGTTTTTTATCCAGGCCGGTACATATGTGGAATATCCATTTTTCCAGCTTCCAAACCATAAGATAACGAGATGAAGGTCTTTTGCCCTCGCACCGTGGATCATGCTGTCTACCAATGTAAAATCAAATTTTCCCTCTGATGGTTCCAGCAATTCCCAGTAAACCGGCGCAATCACGGTATTTAAATGTTTTTTCTTCATTTTATCCCAAAGCGGGGTCATATAAGACACACTGGATGTGCTTGAGTTATGAAGTTCGCCCCCTAATACCAAAAAAGGTTTCCCTTTAACAATCAGTTGCTTGAGAGACCCTTTGGTTTCCAGATGTGGTATGGCAACATTTTGGGCAAATGCAGGCACCATCAATAGTGTAAATAGAATTACAGCCCAGGTTTTCTTTAAAATCATGATCCTTTATGGTTTGTTTAATTGGTTATGGCAGGTTAAAGATAAAAGTAGTTCCTGTATTTTTTAATTGTTTGATTGTTTTTCTGACAGTTCTTTCAGCCTGATTAACCAATCCCGAAGATCTTTACGAACCATATTAGGTGCGAAAATTTTCTCCATTTTTGTTTTAGGCCCATTTTGGGATTCGTCTGAAACAACCTTGCAGCCTTCTGGGGTTGGGATAATCATCCATGCATTATAAATGGTAATTTTTTTATTATCGGTTTCCCCCAGCCAGGCTACGTTATAAGGAGGTTTGAATTCCTTTATAGTTGACGTGAATTTACCTGCCGGGTGCCAAATAAAAACACTGGATGAATTAAGCTTACCATCGGGTGAATTTAGCAGCTTAATACCTTCAGCTTTTTTGTTCAATTCCGGCCATTTGGCAGCATGGATGAGAATATCCCAAACCACTTGGGGTGAAGCTTTAATGTCTATTTCGTTGTGGATGAAAAAATCAGATTCTGCTGGTTTAAACCCTTCCGGCCAGTTGATTTTATCGGAATAAGGTAAACTTGATTGAACTACTTTTTTGTGTGAATAACAAGAGGAAAGTAGCAATGACAGACTCGTTAAGCTAACGAGTATAAATAATTTTGTTGTTTTCATTGTATTTGTTGTTTTGATTGTGTGGAATATTTCATTTATAACTTAGTTTTTTATTGTTGACTGGCTAATTTCTTTTTAATCTTCATCATAATACTATCAGGCACAAAACCTGGGAGTTTAGAGTTAAACCAGTTTTGAAAACCAACTACTTTTTTTCCATTCCCTTCTAATAGATGCTTTACACCCTGTACTGCCACTTCTTTGGGATGCATTGGTTTGGTTTTGTGAAGATTTGTAGATTGCATCTCATTTGTCGTAAAACCAGTATCTACGGTGCCGGGGTAAAGAGAGGCAACGGTAACAC
>NZ_JBFUKF010000503.1:0-3187 GCF_056400985.1 Mucilaginibacter sp. P4_G9
CAATATTATTTTTATCAATAACTGCAAGTTTGGTTCCCTTATGATCTTTGATCACGCCAGATGAGTCAATAAAGATCTCCTGATTTTTACCCACATGCGTTTGGCCTGCAACATTATTAATAATGCCGGTAGTAAATGTTGCTATTAAAATGAATAGAAGCTGTAATTTTTTCATGATGCTTATCTTTTTGATTTAACTCAAAATTGATCTTTATATCACTTAAATTTACTGATTAACAGCACTTTAAAATATGATATTGCTCATGAAATCCTCACAGGGGAGGGTTATTTATATGCAGCTATAATCAACCAGCAAGCCGGTACCACTTATTTTATTCCCAGGCTTGCCCTTACCTGTTTAACCTCTGATGCGGTTACCAGGTTGCTGTTGTTGCCAAAATTACTGCGGATGTAGGTAAGCACCGCCGCAATTTCCGCATCGCTTAAAAAATTATGCTTGGGCATTACGCTGTTATAGGGTCGGTTTTTAACTTTAATCGGTCCTTCAAGACCATTCAGCAATACCCGGATAGCCGGTTCTTTTTGCATATACTTACCCCCCGTAACCCACTCCGATCCATTTAGCGGCGGGAACAGGTTGCCATCCCCTTTCCCGTCTTTTTGATGGCAGCCTACGCAATAGGTATTATATACTTTGATTCCCCCTTTAAGCATACCGGTAGCAATGTTATTGCGAATCCTGTCGGGTATTTTAAAGTTCGGCAGTTTTTTGCGAAGTTCCATTTTAGCAAGCTGGGCACCGGTAAATTTGGTTTTGTCGCCCTCATAAAAAATACGCCATACCCGTCCTTTTTCGGTATCGCTTACATATAGTGACCCATCGGGACCCATAGACAAGCCCATTGGCCTGCAAACCGCCTCACTAACACTTGCTACCGTAGTAAGCCCGGCAAAACCATCGGCAAATATTTCCCAGGGACCGGCGGGTGCTCCATTTTTAAACGGAACAAACGCCACAAAAAAGCCTGCCTGTGGATATGGTGAGCGGTTGGTTGAGCCATGAAGGGCCACAAATGCACCATTCTTATACCTCGCCGGAAACTGGTTGCCGGTATAAAACAACAGGTCGTTGGGCGCCCAATGCGCCTGGAAAGCAATTAAAGGCTGTGCATATTTTGCGCCATTGCCTGCTTTTTTGCCATCGCCCCCATACTCGGGGTTTAGCAGCTTTTTATGACGAATAGGATCATAATAATAATACGGCCAGCCTACGTCTGTACCCTGCTTAATCTTCACAAATTCCTCGGCAGGCAATACAGCACTTTGCCATGCATTGAATATTTTGGGGAACAGCAAATGCAGGTCGTCTCTACCGTGGGCAACCGCATACAGGCAATTATCAGCAGTATTCCAGTCCATAGCCACCACACTGCGTAAGCCCGTAGCATAGCGGATGCCGTCCTTTTGCTCCTGGTTGGGTTTGGCCTCGTCAAATTGCCAGATGCCCCCATACTCCTGTAATAAAGGGCAGCCCTTAATACCCGGCGAACCGGGTACCCGGTTTTGCTCCTGGCAGGCGTTTGATGGCGCGCCAAAAGCTACATACATATGCCCGGCATTATCAAAGGCCAGGGGTTTGGCATCATGCTCGTGCTCACCATGCGTATCATGCAATATCAATTCAAGCGGGCCATCGGGCACCAATGTATTCGGGTTTAGTTTGGTTCGAAAAACATTCATTTCCGAGCTGAAATACAGGTAGCCGTTATGGATGCGCATAGCCGTACCATAGGACCCTTTATCTTCATAATTAGCAAATTTTTGAATGATGTCAGCTTTACCATCGCCATCGGTATCGCGAGCGGCAACATTGCCGCCAATAGTATCCGGGAAGCGAAGTTTTACATAAATATCGCCGTTGCTGTTCACCGCCAGGTGCCGCGCCCGGCCTTCCAGGCTATCAATCACTACAACAGCTTTAAACTTACCGGGGAGGTATAAGCCTCCGTTTTTTACGTCGGCGGTAAGTGTTTTATGCTTTTTTATTACGAGTGAGAAGCTGAGCATGGCCAAAGCCAATAAGATCATACAAATAACGGGTATCGGTTTATGAACCAGCTTTTTTAAAAATAAAAGATTGTATTTCTTCATCAGGGGGGTAGAGGGATAAATATAGTTAGAGTTGGCTGCTATCCATGTTGCATAAAACTTGTCGGTATTAAAAGGAATCAGTAGGGTAAATGTTTAAATAATTTACCGAAAGTTAGGGTAAATGGGTAATGCAGGAGATGCACCTTTAACCGTCGATTAAGCCCTTACCGAAAATTGCATTCTTCGGCCAGGTACGGGAGAAACTCCGGTTAAAATCAACGAACCAATTTATCAAAGTCTTCGATGGATATTATAACATCTTCCCTTAGTATTTTTCTTAGTAACCCTTTAGGTAAAGGCTCATTTTTATGAACAGGTATAGTAGTCACCCTACCATCCGGATGTTTCATTCTGTGATGTGAGCCTTTTATTCTAATAACAATAAATCCCAGACTTTCAAGCAGTGATACCATTTGCTTACCGCTTACTACCGGTAATTTATCACTCATGCAGATATTGGAATATTGATTTCCATCTCACGTACCCCTATAAACTGATTAATATTTTCAGTGGTTTGTTCTTCCATGCAAAGCTCAATAACCTCTCTTAAATTTTCGAGTGCCTCATCAATTGTGTGTCCGTAGGAATGGCACCCTCTAAAAGTAGGGCACGAAACAATGTAAACTCCATCTTCGTCTATTTCAACAACTACCGGAAAATGATATGTTTTCATATATGCGCTTTGTAAACAAATTTAATATTAATTTTTAAGATTTGAAATTGAATGCTGGCACATGCGTTCAAAGGAGTAACAATTTTACCTCTCGTATTTAATAAAAACCTTATCTTATCATCCTTAATGATCTACAGCCATGCCCGCATCACAAAAAAAATTAGGTTTATGGACAAGCACCTCCCTGGTGGTGGGTAATATGATAGGTGCCGGGGTATTTTTAATGCCTGCAGCTATGGCTTCTTTTGGCAGCATTGGTTTGCTGGGCTGGGTATTTTCGGCGGTAGGCTCATTTTTTCTGGCAAAAGTTTTTAGTAATATGAGCAAGCTCCTGCCACATGCAACGGGCGGCCCCTATGCTTTTACGCGTTATGGACTGGGAGATTTTGCAGGCTTTTTAGT
>NZ_JBFUKF010000504.1:0-3177 GCF_056400985.1 Mucilaginibacter sp. P4_G9
TGATAATATAGTGCCCACTTTAGGATTAAAAAGGGTAGCCAGCGAATCGGCCGATTCAAGGATCACCTTTTTATATGCCGGATTTTTGGTAAGGCGATAACCGTTACCAAAGCTATTGTTGATCTGGAACCCCAGGTCGTGATCAAAACCACTGTGGTTGGAGAGGGGCGTTAATTGGCGCGTATATTTATCAGCAGCAATTTTCCATTTTGCATCATGTGTCCCCTGGTATAAATACCATAGCACTCCCGGCCAAAAACCGCTGCACCAATCATGGTAACTTACACATTTCCAGGCAGTATTGCCATTTGCAATATTGCGTGGCAAATTTGCCGCCGAATCGGAAGAGACTTCTTTTAATGTTTTAGTTGCCTGCTTTGCACAGTACAAAATCTCTTTTCCGGGCGAAAACCTGCTTTGAGCAAATGCTAAACCGGCAAATGACCAAATCAGTATACATAAACCTGCCTTTTTTAAATTATTATTAATCATTTTTTTTAATCAATACTGTTCTTTTTCGCATTTCATATACCTGGATATTTAGGCAGGAGATATTGGGATTTAGTTTTTACTGCCGCATTTAAAGCTCCAGTAAATACACTTCCCGGTGTCAATTGGCAATTCAAACATAATGCAATCTAAAACGTTTTAAGTTGGATTTAATCATAAATATTTACTCCAACGTTGTAGTTTAATAAGGCGAGACTTAAGTCGGGAATAATCGATATAAGATCAAGAAAAAGAGTAGAAAAAACGAGAAAAAGAGTAGAAAAATCAAGAAAAATGAAGGATCAAATAAAAACCTTATTTTGATCAGTGGTAGAACTCCGGATATGCAGAATTGCGGGAACAACGATTTGCTTTTTTGCCCGTTCCTCAACGTTGTTATCAATTTGTTCAAGCAGTAAGTTCACCAGCTCTTCAGACATTTTGGCCACCGGCTGAGCTACGGCGGTTATGCCCGGAGTAAACAATTTAAAAACTTCATGGTCATCAAATGAAACCACCCCTATATCCCGCGGGACAGACATGCCCATCTCCTTAAGCACCTCCAGGCCTTTAAGGGTAAGGTAACTTGTGCCAAAAAACAAGGCATCTATCTGCGGGTTGTTTTTTATCAGCGCCGCTATTTCATGAACAGCATCCTGCTCAACTTTGGCGTAAACTATTTTTGTAACGCAGGGAGCCAGACCGGTTTCCTGTAAGGCATCCAGGTAGCCCGTTAACCGGTCTGACATTTGGGTTTGATCCGATTCAAGGGTTATAAAGGCAATGTTCTTGTATTGTTGATCTATCAGCAGTTTAACCGCCTGGTATGTACTATCCAGGTTATCAATAACAACCTGGTCTGTTTCAATGGTTTTGTAATAACGATCGAACAAAACCAGTGGAATATTATCACTTAAAAGGCTCTTTATATCGCTTTCAAGTCCGCCGGAGGGAGCAATTATAAATCCATCAACGTGACGGTCTTTAAACAGGCCGATGAGTTCGCGGGTTTTGTCCGGGTCATTCTTGGTACTGCCATAAATTATTTTGTAACCACGCAGATTAGCGAGTTCTTCAACAAAACCCGCTATGGATGAAAAAAAGGGGTCGGCAATATTTTCAATCAGCAAACAAATGATCTTGGTTTTGCCGGTTCGTAAACTTTTGGCCAGCAGGTTTGGCTTATACCCTATTTCGTCTACATATTTCAGTACTTTTTCAGTTAGTACCGCGCTTAGCCCAACATCTTTTGATTTTCCGTTTAAGATAAGGGAAACCGTTGTAATAGAGATGTTTAAATGCGACGCAATATCTTTTATTGAAACCTTTTTTTTCATTTAACTGAAATTACGCGGTACATGTTAACCAAAGCTTATCATTGTTTTTTGCCGGCCGGAACCTGCTTTAAAAGCCAGGCCGAAATATCATTGGCAGCCTTATCATTCTCATATCCGGCGGGTAAACGCCCGTTTGTGTATTCGTTGTAAAGCCATGGATCGCCAATGGCCAATACCGTCCCTTTACCAAACTTAGCCCTGGCAATTATTGTTTGCCCGTTTTTAGCTAACACCGCTTCTGCGGGGGATTGGGTGCTAATGGAACAAACATCCTTCATAAATATTTTTTGCGCTGTTTTAAATAACGGATTACCGGTGGCATTAATGGCACCTTCTTCAAAGTGGTTATCATCAATCACATGGTTTTGAAGATCGTTATTAAAATGCATGCCAAATTTTGCGGCCAGCAGGTTAAAGTGAGGCAGCTCTACATTTGCGCTGTCGTTAGCCAGCATTACCAGCACACCGCCGCCTTTTACCCATGAGGCCACGGCTTCGGCATCTGCCTGGGTTATATAATTGGGTTTGGGACTTTCCTTTTTGGTATCCGGATCAACAATAATATATATGGCCGTTCCTTTTAAATTGGCTTTGGTTGGCGCGGTAACCAGGGAATCTAAAGTTGCGCCGTATTTTTTAAATGCATCGCCCCATATGGAATAACCTGTATTTTGTTTTTCTTCCCACAGGTAATGGAAACGCTGCGGTTGCCCGGCAACTGCATGAACCTCGCGGTTGTAGTAATAATCCAGTTTAACAACCTGTGACTTTGCTTCGTATACTCCCTGGCCAAACAGCAGTATACATATCAACCTTTTTGCAAACATCCTGTAATTCATATATAATTAAAGCGTTATCGTTGTTTATTAATACTATTATAATTGGTTACCAAATGTATTGCCGAATGCTCTTTTTTATGCCATAAGGGCAAAAATTATTTACTACATCGATTGAGTGCAAAACCTGTATGCTCAATAAAAGCAACGTAGTTATTTTTTACTGTTGTTGAAATGGGGGCAGGGAGGCAATCGCGAACTGTGCAGGTCCACCCTGTATAGCATGCGATTGCTTCGTACCTCGCAATGACATAGATTATATTAAAAAATAGCACTGAAAATCAGCGACTTATAAACACGTCATTGCGAGTAACTATCAGGTAAGAACCTGAAAAAAATCGTGATGACGGGTTTACTTATGCAAGTAGTTGGCCTGTCACCCTGAGCCTGTCGAAGCATAGCGGGCAAAGGCCCCTCCGCACGAGTCTTCGACAGGCTCAGACTGACAGGCCTTTACACCTTGAAAGTCTAATACGTCATGGGTAGGTACGAAGCAATCCCAAACTATACAGATC
>NZ_JBFUKF010000505.1:0-3140 GCF_056400985.1 Mucilaginibacter sp. P4_G9
ATACAATATTAACGCAATAAGTTTATATTAGTTCAATATAAAAGCAATATGAAATTAATCTAAATTACTATACACTAACGGTGCATAAACGATCATGCAGGATGTGGTTCAATTCCAGCATTACAAAAGTGCCTTCTAAAAGCTCTTTAAGGGCGATGATCTGTAAAAGGGATAAAACATAGCAATGATCACAGGCGCAGATGAAAATGATCTCCACATCCGGATCTTTGGTAGTGTTTAACAGGGCATGCTCAATATCTATATGATAAACGGCTTTACGGAGTTTCAGCAAACAACGATAATCAAACCTGGCAACTTTACCGGCAAAATCAACATACCAGCAGCGCTCTTCGTCGCATTGATAAATGGCACCTTTGGCTGTTTTAAAAACATCAGTCCATTGGGTTGTTAGGGTGGGAGTTGCAATCATATAACGTTGCAAATATCGCCATTGTTTATAATTAATCCAAATAAGATTAAACTTTTTTTTGATCCGCGGTTTATCCATATCAATAATTATTAAAATTTTCGCACAACAAATCAATTTTATTATAAATTTGGAACGCCGATGCTGGTCACAAACCCGTTACGCAGCCAATTATATTTTTTGACCTGTTTCCATATGAAAAAAACTTTGCTTTTTACCTTGTGCAGTGTTATGCTTGCATTGGGCGCAATGGCTCAGATACCCGCTTTAGAGCGTATAGAGCCCATGTTTTGGTGGGTGGGTATGAGCAATCCCAATCTTCAGCTCGTTGTTCATGGCAATAATATTGCAAGCTGCAATGTGACTTTAAATTACCCCGGTGTTAAGCTTAAAGCAGTGCACAAAGTCGAAAATCCAAATTATTTATTCCTCGATCTGCAGATTTTTTCATCTGCACGTCCGGGAACGTTCCCGATAAAGTTCAACAGAGCCGGGCAAAAGGGCATTGTTTATGAATATGCGCTTAAAAATCGCGACAAATCTGCCGGCCGGATACAGGGCGTAACCAGCAAGGATCTGATCTACCTGATTATGCCCGACCGCTTCAGTAACGGCGACGAAAGCAACGACTCCTTTGATAGCATGCGCGAGAAAGGTGTGCACCGCGACTCGATGTACAGCCGCCATGGCGGCGATCTGCAGGGCATAATGAACCACCTGGATTATTTGAAAGGTTTGGGCGTAACAGCTATATGGTTAACACCAGAAATTGAGAACGATGAGCCGCATGCTTCATACCACGGTTATGCCGTTACCGATTATTATAAGATAGACCCACGCTATGGCACCAATGAACTGTACAAAAAGTTTGTCGAGAAATGCCATGCCAGGGGTTTAAAGGTGATTAAAGATCTTGTACACAATCATGCCGGTACCGAAGGCTATACCATTATGGATATGCCGATGAAAAGTTGGGTACACCAGTGGCCAATCTATACCAAATCAAATTTCAGGGATGCTGCTGTGATGGATCCGCATGCCTCACCGATGGACCGTAAACTGATGGCCGATGGCTGGTTTGACCACCGGATGGCCGATATGAACCAGAATAATACTTACGTTCAAAATTATTTAACTCAAAACCACATCTGGTGGGTAGAGTATGCCGGTATAGATGGTTTCCGTTTGGATACCTATCCTTATAATGATCCTATTTACATGGCTAAATGGGCACAGGATGTTAAAGCCGAATTTCCCAAGCTTTCGATATTTGGCGAAACCCTGGTATGGTCCGCTGCCAACCAGGCCTTTTTTACACAGGGCAATACGGTTAACCGCGGTATGGATACACACTTGCCTGGTGTAACCGATGCCGTACTTAAGGATGCCATTTATGAGGCGATTAATGGCAACGACGGCTGGGTGGATGGTGTTGGTCGCCTTTATTCCGTAATAGCACAGGATTTTTTATACCAGGATGCCACCCGCAATACCATATTTATGGATAACCACGATATGAGTCGTTTACTATCTATGGTGAAAGAAGATTTTACCAAATACAAATCGGCGATGGCAATGTTGTTAACCATGCGTGGTGTACCGCAATTATATTATGGTGATGAGATCCTGATGAAAAACTATTCCGATCCGGATGGTTTGGTTCGCGAGGATTTTCCTGGTGGCTGGAAAGGTGATAAAGACAACAAATTTATTGCCGATGGCAGGAGTAAAAAAGAAAACGAAGCCTATAACTATGTAAGCAAACTGGCTAACTACCGCAAAGGAACAACCGCCCTGCAAACCGGTAAACTGATGCAGTTTGTACCCGAAAAAGGCATTTATGTTTATTTTAGGTACGATGCTGCAAAAACGGTGATGATTATATTTAACAGCGGCGAAAAAGAGCAAACCACCACTACCGAAAGGTATTTTGAACGCATAGGCGATGCCAAAAAGGCCCGCAATGTGATTACCGATGAGCCGGTTGACCTGGCGCAGGTTACCGTACCAGGCAAAACGGCATTGGTGCTGGAGATTTTACCCGGCCATACTCATTAAAACTATATCTTAGTGGCTTTATGTCACGTACTTAAAAATTAAAAATGAACAATATTAAAGCTTGTATTTTCGATTTGGATGGTGTAATTGTAGATACAGCTGTTTATCATTATAAAGCCTGGAGAAGGTTGGCAAATTCATTAGGGTTCGATTTTACAGAGCACCAGAACGAACAATTGAAAGGTGTAAGCCGTGTGCGCTCACTTCAACTTATCTTAGGCTGGGGCGGAGTTACCAAAACTAAAGAAGAGCAGGAGGTTTTGGCGACACAAAAAAACACCTGGTACATGGAAATGGTGAACCAGATGAAACCTGATGAGATACTGCCCGGCGCAAAGGAGTTTGTGGAAACATGCCGTAAGGCCGGTATTAAAATAGCATTAGGATCGGCCAGTAAAAACTCCATGACCATACTCAACAAAACAGGGATCACCAACCTGTTTGATGCGGTTATTGATGGTAACAAAGTAAGCAAGGCCAAACCCGATCCGGAAGTATTTTTACAGGGCGCAAAAGAATTAGGCGTTGAACCCGGGGAGTGCGTGGTATTTGAAGACGCCATTGCCGGGGTTGAAGCAGCCAAAGCCGGCGGTATGAAAGTAGTTGGCATAGGCCAGCCCGGCGTACTGGATGCCGACCTAGTGATAAGCGGTTT
>NZ_JBFUKF010000506.1:0-3130 GCF_056400985.1 Mucilaginibacter sp. P4_G9
CGTATAAAGAAATATTCCTAAATGAGATTTATAAATTCGCATCAATAAAAAAAGACATCACCATAATTGATTGCGGCGCTAATATTGGCCTGGCAACTATATATTTTAAAATCCATTTTCCCCAAGCTAAAATTGTTGCTTTTGAACCTGATCCCAATATATTCAAAGCTTTAAAACAAAATGCTTCGGCATTTGACGATGACAATATTTTTTGCCGGAATGAGGCCGTCACCAATCAGGATGCTACGTTAAACTTTTGGTTAGAGGGAGGTCATTCAGGTATGATCACTGACAATACTGATGGTAAAAAAACTGTACCTGTAAAAGCAATCCGTTTAAAATCTTTCTTAAGCGGTTTTGAAAATATAACTTTTTTAAAAATCGACATTGAAGGTGAAGAAATAAATGTAATACCGGATATTGCAGAAGAGCTAAAAAAAGTGGACTACCTTTTCCTTGAGTATCACTCTTTTATAGATAAACTACAAGGCCTTAATAAACTGTTAAGCTTTATAACGGCAGCTGGTATGCGATATTATATTAAAGAAAGCGCAGACAAAGTTTACCCGTTTATAAATAAGGAAATATTTTTAGGTATGGATATGTTGATTAATATTTTCTGCTATCGGGACGAAACTATTGAGAACAAAAATTAAAGAATGCATAGCAATCTGGTTTCTGTAATTATTCCAATATATAAACAACAGCTGGATGCTAATGAGCTTATTTCTTTAAAACAATGCCTCAAAGTTTTAAAAAAATATCCTATCATATTTATAGGCCCGGGTAACTTGGATACAACCGCCTATCAAAATATATGTGATGACGCTTCATTTAAATTAATAACCTTCCCCGATTTTTATTTCAGCAATATAGCAGGGTATAATCAATTAATGCTATCTCCGGTTCTGTACAAAACTTTTCTCAACTATAAGTTTATTCTCATTTACCAATTGGATGCCTATGTGTTTAAAGATGAGCTAATCTACTGGTGCAATCAAAATTATGATTTTATCGGAGCGCCAAATATTCCGCATGAAAATTGCTCAAATACGATGCAATTTTTAAAAGGGTATTCTAAATTTCTGGCAACTGTTAATAAATTATTAAAAACAGGGCATAAAATAAGCAATGTGGGCAACGGGGGCTTTTCGTTAAGAAAAACCCGGACATGCTACTGGCTGCTTAAATTATTAAAAGCAAAAGTTAAAGTATGGGAGCCCTATAATGAAGATGGCTTTTTTAAATACTGGGGGAATTTGCTTTACCCCATTTTTAAATTACCAACTGATGAAAAGGCTTTGAGGTTTTCTATTGAGGATTCTCCCGGCGTATCCTTAGAAAAGCTCAATGGCGAACTACCTTTTGGCTGCCATGCTTTTGAAAAGTATGAATGGGAAACCTGGAAACAATTCATAAAATAAAATAACATGAGAGAAACTCATTCAGAAAGATTATCCGATATTGAAATAAATCTTAATCATTCTTTATATCTGCATTATAAATCTTATCATACCGATCTTTTTAATGCATTTAACTTATTTGCCAAAGGAAAACTAATTGATATAGGTTGCGGCAATAAACCCTATGAACAGATCCTAAGCCCTCATATTTCAGAATACGTAGGATGCGACATAATTCAGTCAAACAACAATCGCGTGGATGTTTTATGCCCTGCAAACAATATTCCAATTGACGGTAATTCTTTTGATACTGTTATTTCTACCCAAACTATTGAGCATGTTGAAGATCACCAGGGTTTGGTAAATGAAGCTTTCAGGCTTTTAAAAAAAGATGGATACTTTATAATAAGCGGACCAATGTATTGGCCGTTACACGAAGAACCATACGATTTTTTTAGGTTTACAAAACACGGTTTTAAATACATATTGGAAAAAGCTGGATTTAAGGTTATTTCTATAGATTCAAACGGAGGAAAATGGTCAGTAGCGGGTCAGGCACTTATACATGCACTTTACCCAACTATCTTTAATATTAAAGGCTTTAAAGGTAGTGTCATCCGGACTATTGCCAGGGCTTTTGGGGGCATTAAAACACTTAACAGATTTTTTTATTATGTAGATAAAAAGGTGCCCGATCATACAAATACTATGAATTATGTAATTGTAGCCCAAAAGCAATAATGGAAATTAATTTACCTGATTATAAAAATCACCTCCTAAATAAGGGATTAAAATATCCATTAGATACAATTGAAGCTTCGGCCACCGGGTTATTAAATAAGCTGCCTGCCCCATTAACTTTAAAAACCGGCTGGCCATGGACAGAAGAAGTACACCCGGCTATATACGACAAAAACATAAATTGGCCCAGGCTATCGATAGTTACCCCTTCCTTTAACCAGGGCGCCTTCATCGAAGAGACCATCAGATCGGTACTATTACAAAACTACCCAAATCTTGAGTTTATTATAATTGATGGAGGAAGTACTGATGGATCAAAAAAAATCATCGAAAAATATGCTCCATGGATAAGCTATTGGCAAAGCGAAAAGGATAGGGGTCAAAGCCATGCAATAAATTTAGGCTTTAGCCTTGCCACCGGTGATTACCGCGCCTGGATAAACAGTGATGACTATTATATGAAGGATGTATTCCATCTGGTAACCGGCAAATTTTTATCATCCCGGGTTGATTTTATATACGGATACGGCTATAATTACCAAGTAAAAACCTCGGAATTTAAACTATCAAAGGTGCACCCGCTTTTAGATTATTTTATTCGGATCCCTGCTTTGGCACAACCATCATGCTTTTGGAGCGCTAATGTCCATCAGCCGGTTAATGAAGAGTTACAATGCTCGTTAGACTATGAACTTTGGCTGCGCCTGGTAAAAGGAAATACAAGAAAGTTGATTAAACAACCCCTATCTGTAGCTAATATACACGAAGATGCAAAAACATCAAACTCCAAGATGGATGCCGCATGGAGCAACGATCACCGGTTAATTTGCAGCAAAGATATGCACGGGCCCGTTTATGATTGGGATAGAAGGCTTTTTCTGCATAAGGTATATACCCGTATTAATAACCTCATTGATAAGCTCAATTTATATTAGGTTGCTTCCTGCTCATCTGTATTTAACAGAACCCGACCGCAGGGAGCCGGC
>NZ_JBFUKF010000507.1:0-3120 GCF_056400985.1 Mucilaginibacter sp. P4_G9
GGTTGAAGCGTGGCATCAGAAAAGTCATCGCTTCTTCTAAAAGTAGCATGCGGCAGGGAACTAAATCCTGTGTTAGGTTTCACCCAGGTTTGAGGACTACGTGTAAGATTCCCCGGCAATCCAAAATACGGCCATTCATTTTGCCAGGTAACGGGCGAAATACAAAGTAATCTTCCGATTGAATTGTGATCCATCATTGACCATCCCCACCACTCTCCTGATTGAATTTGAATGATTCCGCCCTGGTGCATCGGAATTGCCCCTACAAAATTTTCAACCGGGGCATTTACCTTAAACGGAGGGTTTGGCCTTTCGTTGGTCAGTCTGTAGCCGGTTCCTGTTCCCAAATTTTCCTTCGAACTCATAACATTGACCTCATACGGTCCGCGTRGATGATCAGCACGCAGGCATACCTGATAACAAACAGGATCGTAGTTTGTACTGGTGATATAATATTTCCCGTTAATCTTATAAAAGTGTGAACCTTCCCCTGCCCCGCTTCCTTTCGGTACAATAACCTGCTCAGTTCCGGCTTTAATATCGTTAAGTTCATCATTCAGTTCTCCTATGTGAACTTCATCATATCCCCATACCACATATACTTTACCGTCGTCATCAAAAAGAACAGAGAGATCATGAAAGCTTTTATTCATAGCGGTTTGCGTCCAGGGGCCTTTCGGATCTGTAGCCGTAAACAATTGTGTGCTAAAATGATTCACATTACTAAAAATATAGTATTTCCCGTTATGGTAACGGAAACATGGTGCCCAAATTCCTTGCCCATAAACATTTTTACCATCTTCCAGGCGAAATGGGGGCCCCAGGTCGAGCCGGTTAACAGCATAGCTCACAAAATCCCAGTTCACCAGATCTTTAGAATGTAATATGGGCAAACCGGGCATAGCATGCATCGTGGTGCCGGTAAGGTAATAGTCGTTGCCTACCCTGATCATGTCCGGGTCAGAAAACTCATCATAAAAAAGCGGGTTGGTGTAAGTACCATTTCCGTTATCCGACACCCAGGTTGGAGCCTTTAAAGGATCAGCCTTACCAGATATTTTTTTCTGCGCGTAGCTTACTGATACCAGCGTAAAAAGTACCGGAAATAATATAGTGATTAATTTAACGGGGATTTGCTTCATTATGATAAGATTATTCATTTTAACAAGGATTTATAACAGCATTGAAAAAAAAACCAACTGCGCCATGTTTTGGATCATAGGATCTGCATTATTAAATAAACGATAGCGCTTTTATTCAGGTTAAAAAAGACAGGTACAATACTAAGAAATTTATATAATTGTTGTTTAGACAATTATGTAAAAAAGTGATAGCACTTTTGAAATTGAAAAAATACTCATGCAGGTTTTAAAGTGATAGCCGACCTAATTGAACATTCTGCAATCTTTTACCATCGTTCCATGAAATGCCTCAATTCGTTCAATTAAAAATTGCACAATTGAACAAATTAAAATGAAACGCGATTTTAAAAGAGCGCACACAGTCGAGTGCTTTAACAATCAGTCATTTTACTTAACATTATTTAACATATCATTCATTTGGTGTTTTGAATTAGCTTTCGTTAATTTATAAACGTAATGTTAATATTGTTATCCCCAACAAAAATTTGTAAGCTATCGCTTATAAGCTTGTCTATTTTCTTTTTACCGGCAGTGGTCTCCGCGCAAAATCTTTTCCTGGAAAAGGTAGATTTATGTAGTAGTGAAAATTATTGCATGGATTGCGGCAGTCCGAAAGCCACCTGTTCTCAATTTACGCTTGATCAGATTTCCGACAAAATAAATCGTAAATACGTATTTAAAGATGCAAATGGGTCGGTAACGTTCCAGGTTTTAGTTGAACCCTCGGGGTTTAGCTGTGTACTTAGCCACACCGATATTACTAATAGTCCACTAACAGCCGATTTGATCCGGCTCCTGAACGGCAGTATCTGGAAACCAGCTATTGAAAACGGCAAACCCGTATCTGCATCTGTGAATGTAATTTTCCATATCGCGAATGGCAGAATATCAAGCCAGATGCAAAGAATGGACCTGGCTCAATTAGCGCCGCCCGGCAATCCTGTTATTTATAACAAAAACGTTGTTTATACTAATCCATCATTAAAAAATTATGAATTCACTGTGTGGACCAAGTATAATTCACCGCTACCGGATAATGTCAGCCAGGCTGCTGCCATAGACAAAGCCGATGTTTTATGGTATGCCACTGCCAGGGGATTTACCCGGTTTGATGGTACAAACTTTAATCCGGTTAATGAATATAACTCGCCATTTACCTCCGAAACAGCCGTGCAGGATATGACTATTGACAAAGACAATAACAAGTGGGTTTATATTAACAATGGGATATATAAATGTACCGATGCGGGCTGGCAGGTATATGATTTTAAAAAGTTTATAAAATCGGGGGTTACTCATATTCTAAACAGTCGTAACGGTGAGCTTCTTTTTACCACTAAAGATGGCATGGTAGTGGTAAGAAAGGATAAGGTGGTGGTATTAAATAAAAAAACGATACCCTTGCTCCCCTCAAGCAATGTATACTACGCTTATGTTGATAACCAGAAACGGTTGTGGATAGGTACATCAAAAGGCAACATAATGATTGACAGGAATCTGCTGCCAACCACATTTAATACATCAGATACACCTTTAAAAAACGCCTGCATTTCTGGCGCGGCCGAAGATGAAAACGGCAATCTTTACTTTTCGCTGATCAGCTACAATAAAGCTGCTGGCGATGATGACAAAGAGGGAATAGCGGTGCTGAAAGCTGACGGCACCTGGCTTCATTTAAACGATAAAAATTCCGGAATTCCCTCCAACCATGTCAATACTATATTGTATGACAAGTTTGAACGCGTTTTGTGGATCGGTACAGATCAGTCGGGCCTGGTAAGGTTTAATTTGAACGGTGGTTGGGAAAACTATCACAACAACAACTCCCCTGCTCCCGGTCATACAATTTATCAATTGGTTCAGGATTCAAAAGGTGTTATTTATGCCACCACGGCTAACGGCTTACTAATAATCAGGAGAAAATAAAGCATTTGGTCTGAGTTTTTCGCTATAGGGATGTATTCATATACCAATCTAT
>NZ_JBFUKF010000508.1:0-3091 GCF_056400985.1 Mucilaginibacter sp. P4_G9
CTTTAAGACGTTATGCCGATGTTGATGCCGCAGGATTAAAGGAAAACCTGGCTTACTTTTTACGGGGGATTATCCCGGCTGCAGAAAAGGCTGGTGTCAAAATGTGCATCCACCCGGATGATCCACCTTTCCCGATATTAGGTTTACCAAGGGTAGTCTCCACCGAACAGGACCTGGCAGATGTTGTGAACTTTTGCCCGTCGCCAAGTAATGGCTTAACTTTTTGCAGTGGCTCCCTGGGAGCAAGGGAAGATAATGACCTGCCCGGTATTGTAGAAAGGTTAGGGGAGCATATCCATTTCCTGCACCTGCGCAATGTACAGCGCGAGGCCGATGGCAGCTTTTACGAGGCTGAGCATTTGGGTGGCAGCACAGATATGTATGCAGTGATGAAGAACATTGTACTGGAGCAGCAAAAGAGGGAAAAGGACGGTCGTGATGATATTGCCATACCAATGCGCCCCGATCATGGACATAAACTGCTGGATGATTTTAATTATAAAACCTATCATGGATATTCTGCAATTGGCCGTTTAAAGGGCCTTGCCGAATTACGGGGGTTGGAAATGGGTGTTAAACGGTCTTTACTTGATAAGGCATAAATTTATACAATGAAGAGTTTTTTAGATCAGGACTTTTTGCTAAATACAAAAACAGCACAGCGCTTATACCATGAATACGCTGCCGATTTACCAATTATAGATTACCACAGCCATTTACCGCCCGATCAGATAGCCGCAGATATCAATTTTGAGAATATCACGAAGGTTTGGCTTAACGGCGATCATTATAAATGGCGCGCCATGCGTGCAAATGGTGTTAACGAGGATTATATCACCGGAAATAAAACCGATCAGGAGAAATTTGAACAGTGGGCCGCTACAGTTCCGTATACCTTGCGCAACCCGCTTTACCATTGGACACACCTGGAGTTACAACGTTATTTTGATATAAAGGAGCTGCTGTCAACGGAAACAGCTGTTGACATATACAGTGAATGCAACAAAAAACTACAATCAGCTGATTACAGCGTTCGCAACATTATCAAAAGTAAAAATGTGGAGGTAATATGTACTACGGATGATCCTTCGGATGATTTGTTGTATCATCAACAGATCAAAGCCAGTGGCTATGAAGTGCAGGTATTACCAACTTTTAGGCCCGATAAAGCCATGAATGCTGATGACCTGATTGGATTAAATAGCTACATTGATAAGCTGCAAACCATCACAAACATTACCATTGATAGTATAGAAACGTACTTAACGGCCCTTAAAAGCCGCCATGACTATTTTGCCAAAAATGGCTGCCGCTTATCCGACCATGGGCTGGAACAGGTTTATGCAGAGGACTATACCGACACAGAAATTGCGGCAATATATTTAAAGATAAGAAGCGCGCAGGTATTAAAGGCTGATGAGATCCTGAAATTCAAATCGGCCATGTTACATCAGTTTGCCCTTTGGAATCATGAAAAGGGTTGGGTAATGCAGTTGCATTTGGGCGCTTTGCGCAATAATAACGCACGTGGTTTAAGTGAGCTTGGCCCGGATACAGGCTGGGATTCAATCGGCGATTTTTCGCAGGGGAGGGCGTTGTCTAAGTTCCTGAACCGTTTGGATACTACCAATCAACTCACCAAAACCATACTATATAATCTAAACCCTGCGGATAACGAGCTAATGGCCTCTATGACGGGCAACTTTAACGATGGCTCTGTTGCCGGGAAGGTGCAGTTTGGCTCGGCATGGTGGTTCCTGGATCAGAAGGATGGCATGACCAAACAACTGAACGCCTTATCCAACATTGGCCTTATCAGCCGGATGGTGGGTATGCTTACAGATTCTCGCAGCTTCCTGTCTTTCCCGCGGCACGAGTATTTCCGCAGGTTGGTTTGCAACTTGTTTGGGGATGATATTGAAAGTGGCGAGCTACCAAATGATATCAAATGGACAGGCAAGGTCATCCAGGATATCTGTTACTACAACGCTAAGAACTACTTTAAATTCGATCTGTCAAAATGAGCCAGCCGCTTGAAATAAAATCTCCGAAGGGCAAAATACTTTCATTTGGTGAGCTGCTACTAAGGATCTGCCCCGATGCCGGCGGCGAATGGCTTAATGATAACCAGCTTCCGTTTTTTGTTGGCGGCGCCGAGTTGAATGTGGCTACCGCTTTAGCTTTATGGGATCTGCCATCGGCATATTTTTCGGCTTTGCCGGATAATGCCATGTCGTCACAGATCATCGGTTATTTGCAGGAAAAGAAGGTCGATACTTCACCAGTATACATGCATGGCGATAGGATAGGTCTTTATTACTTAACCCGTGGCAAGGATATCAAGAATAATGCGCTGATATACGATAGAGCTGGTTCAGCATTTGCGTCATTAAAACCAGGGCAGGTTAATTGGGATGAAGCTTTGGATGGTGTAAGCTGGTTTCATTTTAGCGCGATATGCCCAGCTATAAGCCAGGATGTGGCAGATGTATGTCTTGAAGTACTGGAAGCCGCATCAGCTAAAAATATTACCATATCCGTTGATTTGAATTACCGCTCAAGACTTTGGAAATACGGTAAAAATCCAATAGATATTATGCCCAGGCTTGTAAAATATGCAGATCTGATAATGGGCAATATATGGGCTGCCGAAATGATGCTGGGCATACCAATCGCACCGGATATTCATGAATCGGGACAAAAAAGTATTTACCTGAAAGAGGCCCTGCAAACATCAGAAAGCATCATGGCACAATATCCTAAATGCACGGCTGTTGCCAATACCTTCCGCTTTGATGCGGGCGAGGGAATTAATTATTATACCGCTTTGTATACCGGTGGCAAGCTATACAATTCAAACCAGTACGATACCGATAAGGTAGTTGACAAAGTAGGCAGCGGCGACTGTTTTATGTCAGGATTGATCTATGGATTTTATACTAATCTTGATCCGAAACAAACCCTGGAGTTTGCAACCGCTGCCGCATACACCAAACTATTTATTGAGGGCGATGCCACCAATAAAACAGTTGAAGAAATTACTAAAGCCATTAAATCATGAGCAAAAAAGAAATAGTGCTTGACGCTATAC
>NZ_JBFUKF010000509.1:0-3071 GCF_056400985.1 Mucilaginibacter sp. P4_G9
CATACCAGGCATCCACTTTTAAGCGGATGCCTTTTTTTATGATCAGTTATTAGTCATTTTGCTACGCTGTAATTGACCACTTGTATTTCAGGGTTACCTTTCATCCTTTTTCTAAAACGGCATAAGCCATTAACCAAAGTTAATCATTGTTTCTTTTAGCCTTTCCCAAAACTGGCATTGTTGTTGTTTGTTGTAGTATAGGTTAAATTATCACATTAAAACGCAAAAAATGAAAGATCAAGCGAAAATTATAGCTGCACTATTAGTTGGTGCCGCAGCGGGTGCTGCATTAGGTTTATTGTTGGCCCCCGAAAAAGGTGGTGAACTGAGAGACGATATTGCAGATTATATTAATGACCTTGTAGATACAGCTAAAACCAAAGCGCAATCAACAGCGAGCGGCATTAATGACGCTTTTGAAAAGGCAAAAACAAAATTTAATGGCACCGTTAGTGACCTTTACGATTACAAAGACGATGCAATTGATTCGGCAAAATCAAAGGCTAAAGATGCTGCAGACAAGGCACAGGAAGTAGCAGAAAGTGCTGTTAATGATGCCAAAACAAAAGTAAAAGGCACCGCCAATGATTGGAATAATTCTATCCAAAACGCATAATTTTTAGTACTATACTACCTAATATTTAGTACTATATTAAAAAACAAAAAACCAGGCCATGTTGCCTGGTTTTTGTTTTTATGGGTATTGGTGTTTTATTTAGCCTCTAAAGTATTGTTCTTTTCATTGGCATCCATAAATATACCGCCATCTAAGGTTACTGTTTTGATGGTCTTAACGGTTTTAAGATTTACCAGGATCTGTTTCTGATTATTTTGCCAAACAGCGGGTGTTTGGTGAACAGTTTGGGTTGTACCATCGGTGTAAGTGATCTTAACATCAAACGGGACGGCAAAACCACCGGTGTTTTTTATATTGGCTGTATACCCGCCCGCAACTTTGCTTATCTTTTGCAAATCAAGATCGATATAATAATTGGTGAAAAACCAGTTGTTAAAAAACCAGTCAAGGTTTCGGCCCGATAGATTGCTCATGGAGTTAAAATAATCCCATGGGATAGGGTGTTTGCCATGCCAGCGGTCCATATAACCATGCAGCGCTTTTTTAAACAATTCATCGCCCAACATGTCTTTTAAAGCAAAATGGCTTAATGCCGGCTTACCGTAAGCGTTATTACCATAACCAGCCCTTAACTCGCTTGATGGGGTAATAATTGGCAGGTCTTCGGATGTTGAGGGATCATGGATCCACCTGTCGATCCTGAAATCTTTAAAAAGTTGATCAGCTTTTTCGGCTCCTACTTCATCTGTACCTATCAGGCGTTCAAAAGTAGTCGCCCAGCCTTCGTCCATAAAGGCGTAACGGCTTTCGTTAATACCCATGTAGAAGGGGAAATAAGTGTGTGCTATTTCATGATCCTGTACAAAGGCCGAAAACTGGATATCATCCGTATGACTATCGTTCACCATCATTGGGTATTCCATATCTGCAAATCCCTGGAACGCAGTCATTTTAGGAAAAGGGTAGGGTACACCCGGCCAGTTGCGCGATAACCAGCTCAAAGAGTGCCGACCGGCCTGTACAGCATGATGAAAATCGGCCGCGCTATCCTGAAACGCAGCTTGCATGCTGGCCCTGCGGTGGGTGGCATCATCCACAATGGTGCTGGCAGCATCCCATACATAATGATCGCTGATGCCCACAGCCATATCACTGATGTCATTAGCTTTCCAGATCCATGAATTTTGATCTTTTTGAGCTGTAATGTTCTTTTTAGCCAGGTCGGTAGCAGTAGCTACATGTATGGTCGAGTCGCTGGTCATTGATGCTTCCAGGCGTTTAGCATATTCGGGCTGTAATACCTCTGTAGGGTTTTGTAGGGTGCCGGTAGCCCATGCAATATAGTTTTTAGGCACATTTACAGTAAGTGTATAATCATTAAAATCATTATAAAATTCCTGGGCATCTAAAAACGGAAGCCTGTCCCAGCCATTATAATCATCGTAAACAGATACCCTTGGATAAAAATAAGCCAGGTAATAAGTGGTTGGGTCAATCATTCCCTCACGGCCGCTTTCCAGCGAGATCTGGAAATGCCAGTCAATATCTAATTTTACCTGCTCATGCGGCGCGAGGGGTTTATTTAAATTAACCGCCATATTGGTTGATGCTCCGGCCCCATTTATTTTTGCGGGCTCGCCGTTAACCAAAAATTTATCAAACTGGATGCCTGATGTTAAGTAATCAGGGCTGGCATCTCCAAACCTGGCCACCCCCGGTTTGTGTATATTCAGTATCAGCTTCATGTTAAGCCTTTTCAATGTATCCGGGCTGTTGTTTTCATAAGTTATGGTTTCAGTGCCTTTTATATTTCTATCTGGTGGCAGGGCGGTAATAGTAATGTTGTAAACACCGTGATTTTGCCAGTATTTTTTTCCTGGATTGCCATCTGCCTGCCGGGTTCCTTTATTAAAAGCTTTCTGTACATCGCGCGGCAKATACAAGTTTTGTGCCTGTACCTGCATTAGCGCAAAACAGGATAATGCGGTTAGCATAATGGGTTTGATCATGTTCATAGTTAAAATAAATTGTTGCCTGGATAATGTAAAGATGCTTCTTAGAATAAAAAGTTACAAAATAAATTAAAAAACCAATATACTTACTTATTGGTCAGTTTTTGGTAACAAAAGTGTAACATCCGTTTAATTAAGGATAAATGTTTTGGTAGTATGGAAAATATTTTTTTTATTTGTTCAAGTTATTTTAATAGGGGTATTAAATAACTAATATTTAGGCCATCCGCTTTTTGTGGATGGCCTTATTTTTTTAAGGAGATTTCGATATACACATTAATTTTCAGTCAGKTATTCTTTTGAGATGATCACGAACAGGTGGTCGTTATCTGTTGACTCATCCAGGCATTCTGTAAGCAACTGATTTACCTTTTCGTATTTCAATAGTTTGGCTATCATCATTAGCATCCGGCATGATGTTATGATTACATGTTCCAGTAATTGAATGTACATAATGATATCAAAGTCGCTTAAAATAGTCA
>NZ_JBFUKF010000510.1:0-3064 GCF_056400985.1 Mucilaginibacter sp. P4_G9
CGTTACCAGGGGGTGAGCCTCACGGATGCAGGAGAGAAGATAGCCATAGGCATTGTACGAAAACACCGCCTTTGGGAATATTTTTTAGTAGAAAAGCTCAATTTTAAATGGGACCAGGTGCATGATATGGCCGAAGAAATGGAACACATATCATCTGAAGAATTGATAGACAGGCTTGACGAATTTATGGGCCACCCCAAACACGACCCACATGGCGACCCGATACCTGATTGCAACGGCAAATTTAAATCAATGGAGTTAAAACCCGTTTCGGCATTAACAGTTAACCAATGCGGGGTGATTTCGGGCGTACGCGATCATACATCATCGTTTTTACAATATCTCGAAAAACAGCAGCTTACCATTGGTAAAAAAGTAACTATAACCGATATTATTGAATATGATCATTCTGTGGCTTTAAAAACCGAAACAGACAAAGAAATATACATCAGCCGTGAGGTTGCTAATAATTTATTGATATCCTTATGAATAAACACGAACATAACCCCTCATTAGGTAACGTACACAGCTCAGTTCACCCCGAAAGTAAAATCGGCTGGCGCCGGATCATGGCCTTTTTGGGTCCGGCATACCTGGTTAGTGTAGGCTACATGGATCCGGGTAACTGGGCTACAGATATTGCCGGCGGCAGCGCTTTTGGTTACAAGCTTATCTGGGTGTTGTTTATATCAAACCTTATTGCCCTGTTGCTGCAGTCATTAGCTGCAAGACTGGGCATTGTACGCGGGCTCGATCTGGCACAGGCTTCCAAACGTGCTTACCCGCGTTTTGCAAACTTTTGCCTGTATGTATTGGCCCAGATAGCCATCATAGCCTGTGATCTTGCCGAGATCATCGGTATGGCCATCGGCTTAAAACTGCTTTTCAACCTGCCGCTCATATGGGGCGTATCGCTTACCATAACCGATACTGTGCTGATGCTTTACCTGATGAACAAGGGTATGCGCAAGCTTGAGGGTTTTATAATATCCATGATATTCATCATAGGTATGTCCTTTTTGATAGAGATGTTTATTGTATCCCCCGATGTAGTGGACATTGCGAAAGGTTTTATTCCGGCCAACCTGTTTAAAAACGATGCTGTTAGCCGACAAATGCTGTACATAGCCATAGGTATAATTGGGGCTACTGTAATGCCGCATAACCTTTACCTGCATTCGTCGCTGGTACAAACCCGAAAGATCACCCGTACAGATGAGGGAATGAAAGGGGCCATCCGGTTTAACCTTTTTGATACTGTGATTGCGCTTAACCTTGCTTTTTTTGTAAACGCGGCCATACTCATCCTCGCCGCAACGGCCTTTTTCAAAAATGGCTATTTCCAGGTTGCCGAGATCCAGGATGCTTATAAGCTATTGGAACACATCTTTGGGAGAATAGCTCCTGTATTGTTCGCCATAGCGCTGATAGCGTCAGGGCAAAGCTCTACTATAACAGGCACACTCGCCGGCCAGATCATTATGGAAGGCCACATTAACCTGCGCATTGAGCCATGGCTACGGCGATTGCTTACCCGTGTACTGGCCATTGTACCGGCCGTGTTTACTATACTATATTTTGGCGAGCAGGCATTAGGCAACTTGATCATACTAAGCCAGGTAGTGTTAAGCCTTCAATTGGGTTTCGCTGTAATTCCCCTCATCCACTTTACATCAGATAAGAAAAGAATGGGGAATTTTGCCATCAGCCTTAAAGTAAAAATACTGGCCTGGGCAAGCGCTGTACTGATAGTTGGACTTAATGCGAAATTAGTGGTTGATCAAATTGGCGATTGGTTAAAGGAAAACCCGCAATCGGATATATACATCTATATTTTTGTTGTGCCTATAGTAATTGGTGTTTTTTTATTACTTATATATGTTTTTCTAAGGCCAGTGCTTTATAAACATACCACCCAGGTTGCATATGTTGTTCCACATGGCATTGCAACCGCTATTAATGAGCTTGACGCCATTACCTATAAGCACTTAGCCATTACCATTGATTTTTCAAAGAACGACAAAGATTGCCTTCGCCATGCCATTATGCAAGGCGGAAAGCATGCTCATTATACATTGATCCACGTTGTGGAAACCGCCGGCGCACGCTATTACGGCGGCCAGGTGATGGATAACGAAACAAAAAGCGATGTTGATAATTTAGATCAATACGTTGAAGTAATGAAAAAGCTTGGTTACAAAGCCAAAGCCGAGATAGGTTATGGTAACCCCGCCACGGCCATTGCCGACATTGTAAACACAAATGGGATAGATTTTATAGTAATGGGCTCGCACGGGCACAAAGCTTTGAAAGACCTTATTTTTGGCACAACGGTTAATTCAGTAAGACACAAGGTAAATGTACCTGTGTTAATTGTGAAACCGCAATAGGGTACCACAACAAAGAGCAAATAAAATTTTATGTAAGTTTGCAGCTTTAGCAGCAGGATATAATGGCCGAGGATAAAATATATATAAAGAACAAAAAAGCTTATTTTGAATACCACGTACTGGATAAATACGTAGCCGGCATTAAATTGCTGGGTACCGAAATTAAATCTATCCGCGAGGGCAAAGCAAATATTAATGATGCTTTTTGCACTTTTATTAATAACCAGCTTTTTGTACGGAACCTGCACATATCAGAGTATTCTTACGGATCGTTCTACAACCATGAAGCCAAACGCGACCGTGTGCTGCTCCTCAACAAAAAAGAGCTCAAAAAACTGCTAACCCGGGGCGAAGAAAAAGGTTTGACAATTATCCCGCTTGCCCTTTTCATTAGCGAACGTGGCTTTGCCAAACTGGAGATAGGCCTTGCCCAGGGTAAAAAAACCTTTGATAAACGCGATACCATGAAAGAGCGAGATACCAAAATAGAGATGGACAGGGCGATGAAACGATAGCCCCCTGGCCCGCGCACTAATGTGCAGATATCAGATGTGCAGATTTCAAATTTCAGATGTGCAAATGAAGCCTTTCAATAATCATCTGCATATCTGTAATCTGCACACCTGCACATCTGAAGCTAAATCATCTGCATATTTTCACATCTGAAATCTGCA
>NZ_JBFUKF010000511.1:0-3060 GCF_056400985.1 Mucilaginibacter sp. P4_G9
GAGTTATATGAGATGAATTAAGCGTAATTGAGAAAATAAATATTAATTTTGATTATGGAAACGCTGAAAATCGAATTTGCAAATGACCAGGAAAAAAAAGTGCTTTTAGCCTTTCTTGATAGTTTAGGTTATCAATATGTGATAGATATTGAAGATGATCGCGTATTTACCGATGAGCATGCCCAGGAAATAGCCCGGCGCCAGGCCGATCTTTTAAGCGGCAGAACCTCATCCCTCCCCTGGAGCGAAACCAGGAAACGGCCTGAAGATGTTTGAACGATGTGTAGGGTTTTGGACCGAACAACAACGATGTCATTGCGAGCGCAGCGCGGCAATCGCGAACTATACAGGTCCACCCTGTATAGCATGCGATTGCTTCGTACCTCGCAATGACATAGACTGCAYAAAAAAAATAGCACTAACAATCAACGACTTACAAATTCCCCTTTATAAGACAACTTTCATACAGAAAATCCGAAATCGAAAATCCCAAATCCGAAATCAAAAGAATATCTTTGCATATGCCTTATAAAGACCGCGAAATAAGCAAGATGTATTACACCATGGGCGAGGTATCGGCCATGTTTGATGTGAACCAGTCGCTTATCCGTTTCTATGAAAAGGAGTTTGATGTACTGCAGCCCAAAAAGAATAAAAAGGGCAACCGCTATTTTACCCCCGAAGATATCGAAAACTTCAAGATCATCTTTCACCTCATCCGCGATAAAGGCTATACCCTAAACGGCGCAAAAGATCACCTTAAAAACAACATGAGCGATACACGCGAGAACCAGCGCGTTATCGATTCGCTCGAAAACATAAAAAAATTCCTGCTCGAAGTGCGCGACCAGTTGTAGATATGGGCTTTATATAAAAAGCTAAAAGCAGAAGGCAGAAAGCCAATACTTTGATTATCAATTATGTTAGATTGATGTATGTGAATTATTTTATTGGTAATTATATCATAATGGTCCAATCAAAATGCAGCTACTAATCAGGAAAGATTATGAATATTCAAAATGTAAGCAGTTGATACGTTGCTCCAGCGGAGCAAAAGCTTTGTAGATACAAAATTCATAATGAATTAGATGCTCCAGAGGAGCACAACGTATTGGACACGACCTTAATGTTTCGGAACAATCCGTTTATATGTTTAAAAGTAACAAGAGTCCTCAATAATTGTAAATATCTTTAATATTCAATAAGTTGAGCTCCGCTGGAGCTCTAAAATCAAACTTATGTTTTTTTCTACAAAGCTTTTGCTCCGCTGGAGCAAAGCCAATATCCCTTTTAAGATTATCGCTATAATTATTCCCTGAGTCAATTTATTTTATCACCGTTGTTTGTGGTATCCGTCTAAAACATATCTTTATTGCTTGCTAATAAATAAATGATCGCGAATCATAAAGGCGAGATCCCTTTTGTTGTATTGCTCCTGCCCTTTTTATTGGGGATAACCTTAGGGATTGGCCTTATAACGGCTGCATACCTCCCGGTGCTATGGGGTGTTTTTGGCGGCTCGGGAATTGTATTTATCTTCCTCAATTTAACCTATCAGCGTTTTGCCGTTTACAAACTGCGCTGGCTGGGCGGCTTGCTGATGAGCTTTATTTTACTTTCGGCCGGATGCATCAGCGCCATCAATTATAATGAACTAACCAATGGGCATCATTTTTCAAGATCGCCCGCGCAATACCTGGCAGTAACGATCAATAACGAACCCCAACTTAAAAACGGACTGGTAAGATTCACAGCATCGGTTCGGCGAAATATCAACTATAAAAAAGCTACCGGTACCAGTGGCACCCTGCTTATCACCATAAAAGACAGCGCTGCCATAACCCTGCAATATGGCGATGAGCTGCTGATCGCGGCTAAATATAACGCCATCGATCCACCGTTTAATCCGGCTGAGTTCAACTATAAAAAGTACCTGGCGAATCAAAATATTTACTACCAGGCATTTTTATACCCGGGCATGTATCGCGTAATAAAACATGATGCCGGCAACCCGCTTATTGCCTTTTCGCTCAGGCTGCGGCAGCAAATGGTGGTAAAATTCCGCCGGCAAATGCATGATCCGGGCGCTATCGCCGTGGCATCAACCCTGATATTAGGTTACAAAGCCGACTTGAGCAATGATATTTTGCAGGCCTATTCAAAAACGGGAACCATCCATGTACTGTCGGTTTCGGGCGCGCATGTGGCTATTATTTACTTATTGCTGCAATGGGCGCTGGGCTTTTTAAACAATTACCGGTATGACAGGCATATCAAAGCGTGCATCATTGTCGCGCTTATCTGGTACTATGCCTTGCTCAGTGGCTTTTCGCCTGCGGTTTGCCGGGCGGCAGTGATGATCAGTATGGTTATTATAGGTAAAACCTATGCCCGGTACATTAATATGCTTAATATACTGGCCAAATCGGCGTTTATATTGTTGCTTTATGATCCGCTTTTTATAAGCGATGTAGGCTTTCAGCTCTCGTACCTTGCTGTTGCGGGCCTTATAGTTTTGCAGCCCATGGTATATCGATGGGTGGAGTTTAAAAACAAATGGGCCGATAAACTATGGGCCATCTGCTCGGCATCCATATCGGCACAGGTGATCACCTTCCCCTTAAGCGCGTTGTATTTTCACCAGTTCCCGGTTTACTTTTTGCTCAGCAATTTACTTATCATTATCCCCACTACCGTTATTATGTACAGCGGCATCGCCTACCTTATGTTTTCGTGGGTTCCTGTGCTATCAAACGTATTGGCTTACCTACTGGAAACAACCATCCTGTTCATGAACAAAGCGCTAGCCATAATTGAACACGCCCCGTTTGCCGGTATCAGTAAAATATGGCTAACCACCCCCGAGTACCTTTTACTTTATATCATTATCATCAGCCTGTTTTATTTTTTGTGTGATAAAAAATCATGGCTGATAAAGCTTGCTATGGTTGGCCTGCTGTTGTTTTGTATCAGCATCAGCATAAAAAAATACCGCGCCCAAACTACCAGCACTATAGCTTTTTTAAATCTACGCAAAAACACAGGGATAGTACTTAAAAG
>NZ_JBFUKF010000512.1:0-3059 GCF_056400985.1 Mucilaginibacter sp. P4_G9
GGCATTGCCAACGTAAAGGCATTTGTAAACGAAGCCTATGAAGCCACCCGTTATGATAAAATATTACGAAACGTAGTTGATATTGCTGTAAAGGGTGCCAAGTTTCGTGGAATTTTTGCATCGTTTATTGTATTTTGTTTATTCGGTACTTTTGTAGGCGTTATATGGTACGGATCGGTATTGGTTAGCCACGGAGAAATCATGGTAGGTGATTTAACCACCTTTATCATGTACTCCATATTTGTAGGCGCTGCAATGGGCAGTTTCCCCGACTTATATGCCAACTTACAAAAAGCAGTAGGTGCAAGTGAGCGTGTACTGGAGATATTAGCCGAAACCGGCGAAGATATCTCTATGGTTGAAAATAACAACCAGGTAGATCAACCCATCAAAGGAGATATATCTTTCGATAATGTGGTTTTTGCCTACCCGTCCCGCTCTGAGCTAACCATCTTAAAAGGTATTTCATTTGATGCTGCTGCCGGGCAAAAGGTAGCCATTGTTGGGCCAAGCGGTTCGGGCAAATCAACTATGGCTTCATTGATATTGCAGTTTTATCATCCGCAAAACGGAACAATTTTATTTGATGACCGACCGGCGTCAGATTATTCCATTACCGATATCCGTAACCAGGTTGCCATTGTTCCGCAGGATGTATTGTTGTTCGGGGGATCGATATTAGAGAACATTGCTTATGGCCGATTGAATGCATCCAAAGAGGATATTATACAGGCTGCCAAACGTGCAAACGCACATCAGTTTATTACCTCTTTCCCCGAAGGTTATGAAACCATTGTGGGTGAGCGTGGTGTAAAGCTTTCGGGCGGTCAGCGCCAGCGTATTGCTATCGCGAGGGCATTGTTAAAAAATCCATCGATATTGATTTTGGATGAAGCCACCTCATCGTTAGACTCGGAATCTGAACGTTTGGTTCAGGAAGCCTTGGAAGAGTTGATGAAAGATCGTACCTCTATCATCATCGCCCACCGCTTATCAACTATCCGCGAGGCAGATAAGATCATCGTACTGGAAAAAGGTGAGATCATCGAGAGCGGCAGCCACCAGGAACTTATCGGCAACGAACAGGGGCTTTATCGTTATTTAAGTCAGCTGCAATTTGAATCGCAGAGTAACTAATTCGTGATTATCTGTTACGGATTACCATTATTTAAATAAAAGTTCGGATATTAAACCGAAAACCTAAAAGGTATATAGAGGCTATGGTATATTGACTGTGGCCCATCGACTTATAAAATGAAATTAACGATACACGGAGCTGCCCAACAGGTAACCGGCAGCATGCATTTGCTGGAGGTTGACCAATATAAAATATTGATAGATTGCGGATTAGATTATGAGAAGGACCGCAGCATACAATCAAACGAAAACTTCCCCTTCAGGCCGGAAGAGATCGACGTGGTAATACTTACACATGCACACATTGATCACTCCGGTAATCTGCCCACCCTGGTAAGGTTAGGCTTTAACGGCCAAATATTGTGTACCCCTCCTACTGCTGATCTTACCGAGCTGCTGTTGCTTGATTCGGTAAGCATTTTCATGAATAAGGCAAATAAAGGAAACAGGAAACGCGGCAAAGGTAAATTTAACAATGGTAGTGGCCCGCAACCCTTATACCTGCAAAAGCATGTAATGGACACTGTTGACCGTTTTGTTACCATAGGCTTTAACCGTCCATTCCGGATAAATGGCAATATCGAACTTACTTTTATCCCGGTTGGTCACCTGTTAGGTGCAGCTGCGGCAGTTTTAAAAGTAATCGAAAATGGCGAAGAAAAGTCCATCGCCTTTACAGGCGATATCGGCAGAAAGAATTACCCGGTGCTCAACGATCCGCAGGAATTACCCCCGGTTGATTTCCTGGTATCAGAATCAACCTACGGTGGTCGTTACCATAGTAAAGGTAAATCCGTAGAGGACACGCTTATCGAAGTTATTGATAAAACCTGTGTAAGAGAGCAGGGCCGCTTAATTATTCCTGCATTTAGTATTGGGCGTACACAATCATTGGTGTATTCATTAAATAAGATCTTTACTGAAGGTTTGCTGCCACAGGTTAAGGTTTTTGTGGATAGCCCAATGGCTACCATGGCAACCGGCATCTTCCGCAAATATCACAGCCTGGTAAACCAGGAAGCACAGGATTTTTACAGGGATAAAGGCGATGAATTTGAGTTTGACAATCTTACTTATGTCGAAAACCTGAAAGATAGTCGCCAGATCTCGAACTACTATGAACCCTGTATCATCATCTCATCAGCCGGAATGCTGGAGGGCGGGCGTATCCAGGATCACCTTTTCTATAATATCCAGAATTATTATTGTACCATCCTGTTCATAGGCTATTGCGCCAAGGGAACTTTAGGTCACCGTTTATTGCGCGGCGATTCCATAGTTCACATTAAAGACCGTGAGCTGGCCGTTTACGCCACCATTAAACAAACCGATGTACTTAGCGCCCACGGCGATCACCAGGACCTGTTAGATAACGTAAAACAGCAGGATAAAGCAAAACTTAAGAGCGTATTCCTTGTCCACGGTGAAGGAGAAAGTATGAAGCTGCTGGCAAATTCTTTGGAGGAAGAAGGATATACGGTTACAGTACCGGAGAGGGACATAACGTACAATTTAATTTAACATGAATTTCACCAATGGACTCTAATTGTCACGAATTTTAGGAGTCGACAAGTTGGATAAATTGATGAGCCGACACTTCGGTCATGGAAATTATTTCTGCAACTCATATGAAGGCAACATTCAATTTGTAGAGTTGCATATCGCCGCCTAACGCGTGAGAGGCTGAAACATGCATGACTTGTTTTTAATTATATATGGCTTTATAAAAGCGAATGGCACGAACTCTTTTGGAATTCGTGCCATTTGTTTTTATTCGTAAAATTGGAGTCTGATTCAATTAGTGAAATTCGAACCAATTCGAGAGAATTCGTGTTTATGCTTTCTTAAAATGACCAATGATCAAATTAGCAAGCTCGGTACCTATTCTTTCCTGGGCCTCATTGGTGGCAGCGCCAATATGC
>NZ_JBFUKF010000513.1:0-3058 GCF_056400985.1 Mucilaginibacter sp. P4_G9
TAACCTTTAACAAAAAACCCCGCATAATGCAGGGCTAAAAAACTACTACTCATTAACACTACTTTGTATCTTTACCTTTGCTTTTTCCATTCTTGCTCCTTTATATTACTAATTACTCTGATCTGCTAACTGGAATTTAATAGGTATTACATACTTAACGCGTACCGGCAGACCGTTTTGCATACCTGCTTTCCATGGTTTGGCCAGCTTTAGTACCCGCAGTGCTTCTTCATCAAACCCAAAACCTGCACCACGCTCAACCGCGATGTTTGATAAGTGACCATCTTTTTCTACAACAAAACTCATAATCACCCTGCCGGTTACACCCTGCTCTGATGCTACAACCGGATATCTTAAGTTTTTCTGTAAAAACCCGCTCCAAGCCGATACGCCACCAACCGGTTCGGGCATAACTTCCAGGGCACTAAAATCATGTATGGTGTTATCCACCACGGGAACAACCACAGGTACAGTACCGGTACCTCCCTTGGTTCCTGTATTATCAAGCACGTTATCAACATTTCCACTACCCGGAACCTTAATATCTACATTGCCGATAGCACCTTCAATTTTGCTGATTACAGGCGGCTCAACAGTTGGTCCTTTACTAACAATCACCGGGGTAACAAACCTTGTTGTTGTCACTCGCGGCATTGGTTTAGCCGGGGCTGCAGGTTTTGGTGGTTCGGGCGGTTTTACGGGTGCAACCGGTTCAATAAGCTGCGGCGARAGATCCACCATTGTTATTTTGACCATTTCGGGTGGTTTGGGTCTAAAAATCAGGCTAAGTGCTACAAACACAGCAACACCAGCCATAGTTATGCCCAGTGCTTTCGCCAAAGTACGCTTATAATGCTCCCTTAATTCGTAAGCACCGTACGCTTTGTTACGGTGGTTAAATATAAAATCGAGCCACTCGACGTTATACAAATCAAATTTGGCCGAATGCATTTTATTAAGAATTAAATATTACCATATAACGATTTTACATGTATAATATTTTATAAAAACCAAAATACTCAATCAATGAGCAGATGAATCCTATAAAAAAACTTACCTTTTACAAAAATCGGACACCTAACATTTTATCGAATAAAATGCTCTTAAACTTAATTTTTAATAGGGTTTTTATTTAAATAGTAAACTTTAAAAACAAAATATGTACATATTTCCCATCTAAATGCACAAAAAGTTAAAATATTCATAAAAAAGACATGATTATTTTATTTTTTTACTACATTTAAATATGGTTAACAGGCTTTATCATTTTACTGCCTTATTTTTTCTGCTCTTTTCGGGGTTTTCAGCCTCGGCAAGGGGTGGATTATACCATATTACCCACAAAGAAGAAAAAAAAACCTCCGTATCGGCTACAACGGCGCATCATAATCCTTATAATTATGACTACCTTTTGCATAACGTACCGGTACAACTCATCAATCTACAGCAACACCGGGGTGCACATCCGTTGCAAGGCATTTATACAAGCCCCAATTTTTACACTATACATGTAAAGTATCTTAATTTTATTTGCGGCGGGGGAACCAGCGAACTATCGCGTTTCCGCAAACTCATCCTCTTTCCATTTCATAATTTCTGGTAATAGCTAAACAATTTTATCCGCTTGCGCTGATTACGCAAACCGGATTTTATTGTTTTTTAAAAAATTTAGTTTTAATGCTGAAGGCATTTTGATTGGATGACTTCTTCAGTATTAGTTTTTGAAACTGCCCGGTATTTTGATTGGGTACCGGGCGGTTTCTTATTAATTTTATTAAATGTTCCCTAATTCCCGAAGCATGAAAAGATTCATACCATTTGGCATACTATTAATTATAATTGTATTGGCCCTCGTATTCCCATCTGTTACCTTAACAACTATTAAAGACAGTAAAATTGATACGGGCGATACCGCCTGGCTATTGGTTAGTACTGCCCTTGTATTGATCATGACACCTGGCCTTGCCTTTTTTTACGGCGGTATGGTGAGCAAAAAAAACGTACTATCAACTATGCTGCAAAGCTTTGTGTGTATGGGCGTAATTACCGTAATATGGGTTATTTTTGGTTTTAGCCTTGCATTTGGCGATACCATTGGCGGTTTCATTGGCGATCCGCGTACCTTTTTTATGATGAAAGGCACCCTTGGTAACGCTACCTGGAAACTTGCTCCTACTATCCCCCTGGTATTATTTGCCATGTTCCAGTTAAAATTCGCCGTAATTACACCCGCGCTAATCACCGGCGCTTTTGCCGAGCGTATCCGCTTTAACTCCTATGTTATTTTCCTTTGCCTGTTTATGATATTTATATATGCACCGCTGGCCCACTCAACATGGCATCCGGATGGTTTTCTGTTCGGAAAAGGCGTACTTGACTTTGCAGGTGGTACTGTAGTACACATGAGCGCCGGCTGGGCAGCACTTGCATCAGCCCTGTATTTAAAAGGACGTAACGAAGTTACACATACTCCAGCCCRCATCAGCTATGTACTGTTAGGTACCGGTTTATTATGGTTTGGCTGGTTTGGTTTTAACGCAGGTTCGGCATTAGGTTCTGGTACACTTGCTGCAACAGCTTTGGCTACTACAACTACAGCATCTGCAGCCGCGGCAATGTCCTGGATGTTCTTTGATATCCTACGTGGTAAAAAACCAAGCGTATTAGGTGCCTGTATCGGCGCCGTTGTAGGTCTGGTGGCTATTACACCTGCTGCCGGCTTCGTAACAGTACCCCACTCATTAATTATTGGTATAGTTGCAGCCGTGGTAAGTAACCTGGTAGTAATATGGAGAACCAAAACCAGTATTGATGATACACTTGATGTATTCCCCTGCCATGGCGTAGGCGGTATGGTTGGTATGTTGTTAACCGGTGTATTTGCCCATCAAAACGTTAACTCGGCCAATACTACCGGCAACGGATTATATTATGGCGAAACCCACTTGTTTTTACTTCACCTGGTAACTTTAGTTGGTGTATCGGCATTTGCATTTTTTGGTTCACTGATACTATTAAAAATAACAGATATGATCAGCACGCTGCGTGTAACCCCTGA
>NZ_JBFUKF010000514.1:0-3036 GCF_056400985.1 Mucilaginibacter sp. P4_G9
CGTCTTACCCGGCGGAAAATATGTTGGCTTTTTTGAATAAAACGGGAATCCCAATGGTCAAACTTTCCGGTTAATGCCATGGTGCCGAATATGATAAAACCTCCTATCATTACAATAACAAATATGTGCAGTCCGGTTGTTAGGAATTCTATCATGGTACCAAACAAGGCAATCGCTATGCCAAATAGTTAAGGGGCTTTTTTGAATGATAATATACTGGCAGGCCGCCACCAATAATTGGATTTGGCGCTTTAATCCTGACGGGTCGCGTTGCTAAAACTGTTTTAAATAAACAGGGCTAACCAATTCGCCATAAAGGATATAGGCAGGCTCATCAAGGCTAAACCAGGGGTTTTCCCTGTATTGAAGCAGCTGGATGCTTTGGGCGGGCATATAGCTTTGCGCTAACAGGAACTTTTTATGGTGAGCTGCATTCTCCACCACATTCATTACAATAAAACAATGCCCCGGCGATCCGCCTTTGATAAATACATCCCCGGTTTTTAGGCTGTTGGGGTTTTGAACAGTTTTAAGTTCCTTCTGCAGTGATAGTGTACCGGCATAGCTGAATACCAGGGTCATATACCGCATAAAGTTATCATAGCTGTAATCTCTTTTTGCCTTCATCACCCAGCGGTCATTACTGTAGCGGTAGCCATCGGCATAATGCACAAAATCGCAACGGAAGCCGCTGGTAAAGTTGAACGCAATATCCTGATATTTCTTTTGACTGTACAGGTATTCGCCCCGCAGCCGCATTACAGCATCGGCACATTGCTGCAGGTCGGTTTTACCAACGCTTATATCCAGTATCCCGGCGGTATAGGCTTCGGTACGGGCTACCTTACCCTGGTAGGTTAAACATTGCGAACCATAAGGTTTAAGGGGTAATGCCTGCAACCATGCCCCAAAACTACCGGGAATTACAGGGCTTTGCCTGTAACCTGCGGGTATTTTAAAACGGGTTACCACGTTATCCGTTTTTACCGAACCGGCCATCAGCATTGAGGCTATTAGCATTAAGAAAACTTTCATAAGGTTTTGGCTTGTTTTAGTTGCCGATAGGGATTGAAAGGTACAGGAATATCATCAACCAGYCTGAACGCAGAAAAATGCAAATGCGTTGGCGAGCGTTTTTTGTAAGCGTTATAGCCAGTGCGGCCAACCTCGGCAATTTTTTGGCCGGATTTTACTTCATCGCCGGGTTTTACAAATACGGCGCTGTTATGGGCGTAGTAGGTAATGTTACCATAATTGTCGTATATCCAAATATATTTGCCGCCACGTAAACTGCTATTAGGTTGCCAGTTATCACTGCAGGCTATCACAATGCCATAATCAACAGATACCACGTCAACAGTTTTGCCGGTTTTATCGTCTGTGCAATCCTGGTTTTTATCGTTAATAAATATGTCATGGGCCGGATGTGCCGCATGTTTGTTTCCATCGAGGTAATTGTAGCCCTTATCATAGTAGCCACTGCCGTTACCTCCTATTGCATGGTAATTATAACCGCGGAGGGGAAATACCCAGTTATCCAAAGCCTCAGGCACATGTCTGTTTTGTTTAAGCTGCCCGATGAGTAATTTAAATTGTTTAGCCGCATCAGGTTTTTTTATTGATGCGTTTAGTACGGCAGTATTAAGTTCGTTGATGCGGTTACAAATAGCTTTATAGTCTTGAGCATGCACCCCAATCATTATAATTAGCAATCCAACAAGCAGTATAATTTTGCGCATAAGGTTTATCCTGAAGAATTAATATAACTAAATATCTGCCAGAATATTATCCTTCAATTTTAATATCGTATTTAGCCAGCAGGCCGGGCAGGCCATGAATGGAGAACATGGCTTTTTTAATCATGTTATCGTCCGGATCGATAGTGTAATTATAAGAGCTGCGCAGATCGGCGCCTTTCAATATGGTGCGGCTGAAGAATGCGCGGTTAAGGTTGCAGTTGATGAATTTAGCCTCGGTAAGGTCGGCTTCGGTAAGGTCGGTCTCGGTCATTGAACAATCTGCGAAACGGGCCTTTTTGTTCTTCTTTTTGTAAAAGATGGCATTATCAAGTATGCAACTTTCAAAATGTACTTCGAACAAAAAATCGCGGGCTTTGCCAAAGTTTAGTCCGCTGAGTTTGCAGTGTTTAAAAAGGATGTTCTGGAAACCTGCGTCGGCCGCATCGGCAAGGGCCAGGTTACAGCCATCAAACGTACAATCAATAAAAATTACACCGTTGAGGTTGGCATGGGAAAGATCACAAGAGATGAATTTGCAGTTTTCATAAGTGCGGTTACGGCCGGTAAGCTGTGCAGCCGGGGTTTTGGTAAAGGTTTCGTCCTCGATATGTTGCATTTTGCAAGTATCAGGTATTTTTTAATATCAGGTATTAAGTTTTTGTTTTATTAAGATTTGCCCTGCGGCTCAAACAGAACATTCCTGCTAAACAAAGCATAAAAGTTTTTGATACCTGATACTCACGACTTGATACTAATATCATTCCCGCGTAATAAAAGTCACCACAGGCCAATCAAACGTAACTTTATTGCGTTAATTATATCGTAATAAAGATAAGCACTATTATTGTTCTATGAGTTTAGCAGGATCCCGCAAAAAAGAGAAAAAGTACATCAATGTTATACCTACCGACGAAGCCGGCTTTGGCAAACTGGTCCCTATTATGAGGGAGTACATGAACAGCAAAGCCGAAAACTCGCCAAAAAAACAAATAGGGCCTTTTAAAACCGATGTTGCTATTTATAATACTCCGCCGGCAAGCGGCCTGCGTATTACATGGGTGGGCCACTCCAGTATACTGATAGAGATTGATGGCAAACGCATCCTTACCGACCCTGTTTGGGGTGAGCGGGTTTCTTTTTCCAAATTCTTCGGACCTAAACGCTTTTTTAAGCCCGCCATAGCTTTAAATGATCTGCCGCCGCTTGATGCTGTGATCGTGTCGCATGATCATTATGATCACCTGGATAAGGAAACAATTGAATTTTTTGCAGGTAAGTCTATACCGTTCTATTGTTC
>NZ_JBFUKF010000515.1:0-3028 GCF_056400985.1 Mucilaginibacter sp. P4_G9
GTAAATCTCTTCCTTTATTTAATTAAATACTTGATAATCAGTTAAATAATTCAGGTTGACATTTGTGCCCCTATTTATCCACAACCGGGGTTTGTTTAGCATATAATTTTACCCTCAACAAAACGAATATTCAATGAATTGCTTTTAGCACATCAGCTGAATAATAAACCTGAAAAATTAGTTTACAAATTTAGTGAAGACAGTTTACCTGCAATTATCGCTGGCCTAACTGTAGATGCCGGTTGAAGTTGTTAACCTGCATCTGTGCGAACCTATTGATCTGTTTCTGATTTGAAGAACGTGTTGTACCAATTAGCAAAACCAAAAACAATCAATAAATCAATTAACCAATTATTATGCGAAAAATTCTACGAATAGCATTGCTGTTCCCTTTACTGTTAATGTGCATCCGGGGGGTGGCACAAAACCAGGGAACGGTGATCCAGGGAACAGTTTCAGACGAAAAAGGTGTTACCCTGCCTGGTGCTACAGTATCAGTTAAAGATACCAAGGTTTCGGTTGTAACCGATATTAACGGTAAATACAGTGTTACCATACCCGCAAACGCCAAAACTCTTGTGTTTTCGTTTATCGGAGCCGAGAAGCAGGAAGTGCTTATTGGCGCTAAAACAACAATTAATGTTACACTTAAATCATCAACAACAAGTTTAGCCGAAGTTACCGTAGCGATTGGTTACGGCCAGCAAAAGCGCCAGGATGTAAACGGTGCAATATCATCAATAAAAGCATCAGATATTGCCAACGTGCCACAATCAAGTGTAGATCAGTTATTACAGGGCAGGGTTGCCGGTGTAACGGTTACGCAAAACTCAGGTGCGCCGGGTAGTCAAACATCGGTTCACATCCGTGGTATATCGTCGTTGTCAGGCTCAAACGAGCCATTGTACGTTATTGATGGCGTGCCCATATTTGGCGATGCTAATAACCGGGCCACCAGCGGCCGTTCTGCCGCATTAGGTAATAATGATGAAGTTGCGGTAAGCCCATTGTCGATGCTTAACCCGAGCGATATCGAGTCCATAGATGTATTAAAGGATGCTTCATCAACAGCCATTTACGGTTCAAGAGGCTCAAATGGTGTAATCATTATTACCACCAAGCGAGGTAAAAACGGAAGCGCCCGTGTTGGTTATGATGGTTATTATGGTTTTCAGCAACAGGGTAAATTTTTACCCATGATGAATCTGCAGCAATATGCGACTTTGCAAAACGCCCTTGCCGACAACGTGCAGGTACCCCGCAGAGCTGAGTTTGCATCGCCGGAATTATTAGGCAAGGGTACCAATTGGCAACAAGAAGTTTTCAGGACTGCGCCACAGCAAAGTCACCAGGTATCAGTATCGGGTGGTAAGGATGGCGTGGATTATTATGTATCGGGCGGCTTTTTTGATCAAAAGGGTACTATACTGGGCAGTACTTACAGACGCTATAGCCTGCGCTCAAACATTAATACCCAGGTTAAGGAATGGCTTAAGTTTGGTGCAGTAATAGGTGGAACCCGTAGCGAAGAAAACAGGGGCCTTAGCGATAATAACGGCATTGTATATACCGCATTATTAAGCGCTCCCGATGTACCGGTCAGAAACCCTGATGGATCATTCGCAGGCCCTATTCTTACCGGCGATAATGCGACAGGAGGTTCTATAAATCCTGTTGCGCAGGCTTTATCTTTAACCAATACGCTGGTTAGGCACAATGTCAACAGTAGCTTATATGCTGATATTAAAATATACCGCGATTTAACCTTACGGTCGGAAGTTAACGGCGATTTTAACTGGTCGAAAGCATTGCAGTTTAACCCAACTTATGCCTGGGGAGGGTACATTAATAAAACAGCCAATTTAACCGAATCATGGCAAACGCAAATTTACTGGGGATGGAAAGAGTATTTCTCATACAACCACACATTTGCCAAAAAACATAATGTATATGCCACACTGGGTTACGAGGTTAACGAAGCGCAATGGAACGGCGTAAGTGCTTACACACAAAGCTTTTACAGCAACGATTTGCAAACCCTAAACCTGGGTGATGCGAAATCGGCACGAATTGACGAGTATAAGGGTAGCCAGGCGATGCAATCGGGTATAGCGCGCGTAGTTTATACCTTCGATAGTAAATACAGCTTAACAGCAACAGGCCGTTCAGACAGGTCGTCGAAATTTGCCGAAGGTCATCAAACAGGCTTTTTCCCTTCGGTTGCCGTTTCATGGCGCTTATCTGAAGAGCCGTTTTTGGCAGGCATTAAAAATATAGCAGATAACGTGAAACTAAGGGCCAGTTACGGGCAGGTTGGTAACCAAAACGTACCCAACTACCTATATGGCGCAGCTTTAAAGCCGTCTGCAACAGGTTTTGGTACAGGCTTTTTAATCGACAAGATCAAAAATTCTAACCTAACATGGGAATCCGGGATCCAAACCGATTTCGGTATCGATTTCAGTTTGTTCAATAACAGGATTGATGCAAGTGCTGATTATTATGATAAGACATCAAAAAACTTCCTTTTCCAGGCAGCGCTACCCGCATTTCTTGTGGGCGAAGGTGCAAGCGGATCATACCTTGGSGGTGTAAACCCGCCATATTTTAACTCTGGTAAGCTGAGCAACAAAGGATTCGAGTTTTCTATCAACAGCAAAAACATTGTAGGCAAAGATTTTAAATGGGCAACCACTTTAAATTTCTCGCACTACAAAAACAAAGTGCTTTCATTAGCTAACGGAACGCCGTTTATTGCAGGCAATATTACCAATGGCTTCTTAAACAGGGGTATTACCCGTACCGCTGTAGGGCAACCGGTTGGTGAGTTTTATGGTTACGTAACAGATGGCTTATTTAAAAGCGATGCGGAGCTGGCCAGCTCAAAAACCCAATTCGACAGGCCAATCGCGAATAGCTCTACAGGTACATGGTTAGGCGATATCAGGTATAAGGATTTAAATAACGACGGCGTGATTAATGAAAAAGACCAGACTTACCTGGGTAACCCTAACCCTAAGTTTACTTA
>NZ_JBFUKF010000516.1:0-3024 GCF_056400985.1 Mucilaginibacter sp. P4_G9
GCTTTTACTATCGCTTTTGCCGACCATACAAAGATGCCCGCATTCCATAAAAAGTCGCCGCTCTGGATGAAGGTTTTGGCTATCTCCAGCGTGGGCTTTTCGGTAAAAGTTTTTACTTTATGAAAATCTTCATTAATCGTATTTTGGGTGTACTGGATATAACCGTAACCGGTATCTGGTCTTGACGGCTTGATGCCCAACGTCACCAGGCAATCATGTGCTGTGGCGGTTTGCAGTGATTTTTCAATGGCGCTTACAAAGGCATCCTCATCCAGGATCTGCTGGTCCGAAGGAGCTACTACAATAGCTGCATCGGGGTTTATGCTTTCTATCTTGAAACAACCATAAGCAACACAGGGAGCAGTATTACGCATTACCGGCTCGGTTAGTATCTGCTGATCTTCCAGATCCGGAAGCTGGGCTTTTACCAGTTTGGCATAATTTTCATTGGTTACTATATAAATATTTTCTTTGGGGCACACTTTCAGGAAGCGTTCGTAGGTGTTTTGTATTAATGTTTTGCCGGTTCCTAATATATCGATAAATTGTTTTGGATGCGAAGCACGGCTTATCGGCCAAAAACGGCTGCCTATTCCGCCTGCCATGATAATGGCATAGTAATTTTTGTTCATGTGTAATTTTAAGAATTTTTATTTGGTTTAGCCTTGGCAAAAATGTAGAATAATCTGTTAATTATACATTAATTGAAACTAAATAATTTGATAACAATTTAAATACAGCAAGTAAACAAATTGTTTTTCATTTAATAATCATTTTTGTTTAAAATTTAAAAGTAAATCCATCGTTTATTCATAAAATTTTGTTACTTTAAACTTTTAAATTGACTTTAGATTATTTAAGATAATGATAGAAACTAAGAAGTCGCTATTCGATAACCTCCAGAACTTTTTTGGATTTGATAACTTTAAGGGGGAACAGGAAGCGATAATAACCAACATTCTGGCTGGTAATGATACCTTCGTAATCATGCCGACGGGTGGTGGTAAATCAATGTGTTACCAATTGCCCGCTTTAATGAGCGATGGCACCGCGATAGTAATTTCACCACTGATTGCGCTGATGAAAAATCAGGTAGATCAGCTAAGGGCCTTTGGCGGCTCAGATAGTATAGCCCACTTTTTAAATTCATCCCTTACAAAAGCGGATATAGGACGTGTTAAGGAAGACGTTTTAGCGGGGAAAACCAAACTATTATATGTAGCCCCGGAATCGTTAACCAAACAGGAAAATATTGATTTTTTGCGCCTTAACCAGGTATCATTTGTGGCAGTTGACGAAGCGCACTGTATTTCGGAATGGGGGCATGATTTCAGGCCCGAATACCGCAAGATCCGTCAGGTGATCAGTAACATTGGTGATAATATACCAATTATTGCGTTAACAGCTACGGCCACGCCAAAAGTTCAGCAGGATATTCAGAAAAACCTGCAGATGAACAATGCCACAATCTATAAATCATCATTTAACCGCTCAAACCTTTTTTACGAAGTACGTGCCAAACGGAACGTGATTAAAGAGATTGTAAAGTTTGTAAAGCAAAACCAGGGCAAATCGGGCATTATCTATTGCCTTAGCCGTAAAAAGGTAGAGGAAGTAGCCGAGGCGCTTAACCTTAATGGTGTAAAGGCTTTACCATACCACGCAGGTTTAGACCCTAAGGTGCGCGCCGATACGCAAGACAAATTCCTGATGGAGGATGTAGACGTTATTGTGGCTACTATCGCCTTCGGTATGGGTATTGATAAACCCGATGTAAGGTATGTGATCCACCACGATGTGCCCAAGAGCATGGAAGGTTACTACCAGGAAACCGGCAGGGCCGGCCGTGATGGCGGTGAAGGTGTTTGCGTAGCTTTTTATTCTGAAAAGGATATAGATAAACTTCAAAAGTTTATGAAGGATAAGCCGGTTGCTGAACGCGAGATAGGCACCCAGATTTTAAAGGAAGTAATTGACTATTGCGAATCATCAGTTTGCCGCCGTAAGCAGCTGCTGCATTATTTTGGTGAAAACTTTAATGAAGCCGGCTGCAATAATATGTGCGATAACTGCTGCGGTCACAAAGAGCATTTTGACGGAGAGGAACATCTGCACAAAGCACTAAGCCTGATTAAACATATAGGAGAGAAATTTGACGATACCTACATCATTAGTATACTGATGGGTGAGGACAACGCGCAAATAAAGAATTACGAACACGATTTGCTTGACTATTATGGTTCGGGAAAAGAACAGGGTAAAAACCTGTGGAATTCTTTATTGAGGCAGGCGTTACTGAACAATTATCTTTCAAAAGACATTGATCAGTATGGTTTGCTGCGGTTAACCAAACTGGGCAATTCCTTTATCGAGAACCCTCACAGTATCCGCTTTGTGATGAACCACATCATAGAGGGCACTGACGATGATGATGACACTGACGGCCCTAAACAAGGCGGAGGCGCCCTGGATACCCAGTTGCTGCAAATGCTGAAAGACCTGCGTAAAAAGCTGGCAAAACAAAAAGGATTACCACCATTCGTTATCTTCCAGGATCCGTCATTGGAGGAAATGTGCACGCATTACCCAATCAATACCGAAGAGCTAAAACAGATCTCGGGAGTAGGTGCAGGTAAAGCCCTTAAATTTGGTAAACCGTTTACAGATCTGATCCAGAAATATGTGGAGGATAATGATATCGACCGTCCGGTTGATATGGTGATCAAAAGCGCTGCCAACAAATCGGCGCTTAAGGTTTTCATTATCCAGAATATAGATCGCCACTTAAACCTGGATGATATTGCCGCCTCAAAAGGACTTACCTATGAGGAGATCCTGAAGGAGGTTGAAACCATTGTTAACTCAGGAACCAAACTTAACCTTAATTATTATATCGATGAGGTGATAGACGAGGACAAACAAGAAGAAGTGTTCGATTATTTCCGTACGGCTGAAGCTGATTCTATTGATGATGCCCTTGCCGAATTAGGTAACGATGACTATACCCGCGAAGAAGTACAATTG
>NZ_JBFUKF010000517.1:0-3019 GCF_056400985.1 Mucilaginibacter sp. P4_G9
GTCATTACGAACGAACCAGGTGGGGATGAGCGCTGGAGTGAGGAGAAACTATTTCTTGAGCGATAGCGAAAAATCTTCGGCGATATGCTATACAACGATGTATAGTTGACTGCCTGTCGCAGAAGATTTCTCTCTCGCGCCCCCCTCTTTCCCCCTCAAGCTCTCTCGAAATGACATTTTCTTTTATTAAAAGATGTGTTCTCACAGTAGCCCGTTGTGAGGGGAATAGCAGAAGGCCAGTTTTTTATATTCTTCCTAACATCAATCCAAACCCGGCTAATTTTCTGTTATTATTTGCTAAAATTAATTAGTGTGAAAAGAACAATTAATGTACATTTGAAATGTATTACCTTTAACTACCGTTATTACCAATTATTAAAAACCTGTTATGAACAAGAAGATCAGTTTATTAATAGCTGTATGCTGCAGCTTTTCGGCATTTGCGCAAAAACAGCAGGATTACCCCATACAACCGGTTCCGTTTACCAGCGTAAAACTTAGTGACCATTTCTGGACCTCGCGTATCGAAACCAATCGTACGACAACTATCCCGGCATCCTTTGCACGTTGCGAAAGTACCGGCAGAGTTAAAAATTTCCAGATGGCTGCTGCCCACTCGGGTAAGTTTTGTACTACCTATCCTTTTGATGATACCGATATTTATAAAACAGTTGAGGGCGCCTCGTACTCGCTGGCTGTTCATCCCGATAAACAGTTGGATCATTACCTCGATTCGCTTATTACCATAGTAGGCAAGGCCCAGGAGCCCGATGGCTACCTGTACACCGCCCGTACCATCGACCCCATACATCCGCAAGCCTGGGCAGRGCCCGAGCGCTGGGTTAATGAGCAGAACATGAGCCATGAATTGTATAACTGCGGCCACATGTTTGAAGCTGCTGCCGCGCATTATATGGCTACCGGCAAGCGCAACTTTTTGAACATCGCGCTAAAAAATGCCGATTTACTGGTGCGCACGTTTGGTCCGGGTAAAAGGACGGTAGCGCCGGGGCACGAAATCGTAGAAATGGGCCTGGTACGCCTGTACCGCATCAGCGGTAAAAAGGAATATCTTGACCTGGCTAAATTTTTTATAGATGCCCGCGGTCACAAGGAATACAACAAAAAAAGCAAAAATCCATTCGACAACGGCGTTTACTGGCAGGATGATACTCCCGTTACTAACCAGGAGGAAGCCGAAGGTCATGCCGTACGGGCCATGTACCTTTACTCGGGCATGACCGATGTTGCAGCGTTAACAGGTGATAAAGCATATATAGCTGCCATTGATAAGATCTGGGATAACATGGTGAGCAAAAAAATATACGTACAGGGCAGTATCGGCGCGGTTGGCGATGGCGAACGCTTTGGCGGTAATTACGAATTGCCAAACACTACCGCTTATAACGAAACCTGTGCGGCAATAGGCAACGTATTCTGGAACCAGCGGATGTTTTTACTACACGGCGATTCAAAATATATCGACTTGCTGGAGAAAACCCTGTATAATGGATTGATATCAGGCGTTGGGCTTGATGGTAAATCATTCTTTTACACCAATGCCATGCAGATTCGTGACAGTTTTACGCATCCAGATATTGAGCGCTCGCGCTCCGGCTGGTTTACCTGCTCGTGCTGTCCAACCAATATTGTACGTCTTATTCCATCTATCCCCGGCTATATGTATGCGCAAAATGGTAAAGATGTTTATGTAAACCTGTTCATCAGTGGTTCGGCAAATTTAAAAGTAAGTGACAAGGCGCTTAAAATAACCCAGCAGAATAATTACCCATGGGATGGCGGCCTGGTATTTAATATCGATCCGGCCTCGGCGATGGATATGAACCTTAAAATCAGGATCCCGGGTTGGGCGCAGGACAAAGCCATCCCCTCCGACCTATACAGCTACGAAAAGTCATCGGCACAAAAAATAGAGATTAAAGTAAATGGCAAAGCTGTTGATTACCAAATGGAGCATGGTTATGCCGTTATCAGCAAAAAATGGAAAAAGAATGATAAGGTTGAGCTTACCCTGCCTATGGATGTGCAGCGTGTAGTTGCCAACGAGAAATTAGCAGATGACAATGGTAAGGTTGCTATTCAGCGCGGCCCTATCATGTATTGTGCCGAGTGGAAAGATAACACCAACAAACCCAGCAGTTTCATTGTAGCTAAGAATGTTGTTTTTACGCCATCATATAATGCTGATTTGCTAAATGGCGTTATGACTTTAAAGGCCGAAGTAAAAAGTGTTAATGTAGATGAAGCCAATCAAAATGTAAGTACCGGCAATAGTACTTTAACAGCTATCCCATATTATTCATGGGCAAACCGTGGTAAAGGCGAGATGACAGTATGGTTCCCAGAGCAGGTGAAGTTTGTTGATTTGCTGAGTAAGTAGCCCGATCGTCTCCCCACCGGTCATTGGGAGTACCCATCACGGGTGTTTCCCAAAAAAAGGGGATGACGTGCTGGGTTTGGAGCTCAACAACAACCATGTCATTGCGAGGCACGAAGCAATCGCGAACTGTGCAGATCCGCTCTGTAAAGCCTGCGATTGCTTCGTGCCTCGCAATGACATGGGATATGATATTATTAAATTGTATTGATAATCAGCTGCTTGTAACRGAATCCGGTTATTAGTACCAAACTTACGAAGTTTTTAAAACTTCGTAAGTTTTCGCAATACACATATCCCAACCAAACTTCAATATGAAGCCCGGTTGGGATTTTTAGTTTAATAAATGTTACGCTTACATTTCTATTCTATTGAAATCTTTATACCTTTAAAAAGTATAAACAATCCGGTAAACCGTTCTGAGTCAATTATAAGCCATCGTTTGTTTTAAGGTAGCTTTTGATTGTATCATTAATCAATTAATTATGATTAGAAATATCTTTACAATGTTATTCCTTGTAGCCATCTGCTCAAGTGCATCAACCCAGGAGGTTTCCCTGAGTAAAGGCTGGAAACTTGCCGTTGGCGACTCGGTGCAATGGTCATCTCCAACTTATAACG
>NZ_JBFUKF010000518.1:0-3017 GCF_056400985.1 Mucilaginibacter sp. P4_G9
CATCAAATGTAAAACGGCTGGTGGTAAAAGCCACACCCAATTGTTGGCTAAATACAAAAGGCTTTTTAGTTTGTGTTATCTCCAGGCTATTTGGGTCTTTGCTGTTAAACAACCCTCCTTGTATAGTAGCATCATAAACAACCGCATTTAATTGAGGCTTATAGTAAAAAAATATTTCATGCTTATGCAATAAACCTGTTTGTTCAACCGCCGACACTGTGCTTTGAGTACTCACCGAATTAAATAGCTGATTGAAGTTACCTATGCGTATTAACGGTCCAGCCCCAACACCTGTAAAACCTGTTCCTAAATTGGCATAGCTGGTAAGGCTTAAATCAACCCATGATGCGCGGGCCAGAAGTCTGTTATATTCGGCAGATAGGTTTAGTTCAACATCATTTCTTACCTGGTATTGCCAGCCGTTTAAGGTGTAAAAACCAAATGTATCGTGGATAAGCTTTTGAACGGGTTCGCCACCCGCTGCAGGGCCAACTAAGCCAAGCTGTGCGCCCAACTTAAGGGTACTTTCGTTTTTATACAACAAATTAAGGGTTGTGCCTAAATAAGTATACGCGGCAAAGGGCCTGTCGACGTCAGCAGCGTCACGTACATAACCCGATTGTGGGTTGAACATTTTTTGTCCCAGTTCTATCCCTAAAACTTTATTTCGAAGATTGTTTCCTTCACCTGTTTTTAAAGCCTTACGGTAGTAAAAAAAAATTCCATTTGTGTAATACCTGTCAGATCCTTGTCCCAAATACGAGTCGTTGTCTGATTGGATCCCAAATTCGTGGCCGCGCGTTTGGGCAAATAAACCAATACTGCCCAACAGGCATACCAGCGTTATAAATAGCTTATTTAACATTTAGGTATAAAATATATCAGCGACTAATATAAAAAAATTGAATTATGAATCGCTGTCATCAACCATATAAAATTAAAGGGTTTCCGGGTGCGTTTATCCACCCGGAACCCTTTTATAGGATAAGGTTGTATGAATTATTTAAAAGTGTAGCCTACGCTTACACCGCCTGCAGCAATAATGCCTTCATCATAAAATATCGGCACAAAGCCTATTCTTAAGTTAATGCCTCCTTCTTTGGGCTGATATCGATAACCTATTGTGGCAGTGCCAATAAAGCCGGTAACCCTGTCAAAAATAAAAGTTTTGCCTTTGTTGTCTCCGTAAGAGTTTAAAAAAGTAGTGCCGCCACCAAGTTCCAATAAGCTGCTGCCATTACCTGCCAGGTAGTTTACTTGTATTGGAATAGTAAATACACTATTGCCCCCCGATGCGAAATAGCCCGCGCCAACCCGGTAACCAAAACCATTGCGTTTGTGCCCAAAACGTGCATCATAATTAACGGTGAGTGCAAGGCCCGGACCGCCTACCTCAAAATAAACACTTTGAGTTTTTTCGCCATTTTGTTCGGCAGATGAATCCATCCTGGCAGAATCAACTGTAGCGTGATTTATAGCCCGGGGGGATGCCTTTTTTACTGTGTCCTGCATGTTAGGTTCCACAATCTGTGCTGAGGAGTTAAAACCAGATAATAGGAGTAGAGATAAGATAGTGATAGTTAGCGTAAAAGTTTTCTTCATTCTTTAGGTGTATTGAATTAATATACAATTCACCTCGTATTACGCTGATGGGTCACAAAAGGTTTCAAAGGACTGTTTTCTCACTTTTAGATGCACTCCGGAGCTTTCTTTTGAGTATCCTGCGAACCCCATTTTGAGCCCTTCGAAACGCCCTCCCACTACCTCTGACACCTCCGTAGAACGCCACCCCAAATACCTGCAAGGGGAACAGTAGGTCAGGGCCGATTAATATCTTATGCAAATAACAAAGGCACCTGATTAGTGCCTTTGTTGTTTAATTTAAAACTGCTTTCGTTTCCTCTTCTTTAACAGTAAGATCAAGAGGTTCGCTTACCCTTTCATCCAACAAGGCGAGTTTAATAACATCGCGCATGTCGGTTACATAATGAAAGTTAAGATCTGTTATATAATCTTCTTTGATTTCGAGGATATCTTTCTGATTGGATTTACAGAGGATTACCTCCTTAATATTGGCACGTTTGGCCGCCAATATTTTTTCCTTAATACCACCCACAGCTAAGACCCTGCCGCGTAGTGTAATTTCGCCAGTCATGGCCAGGTTGGGTTTTACCTTACGCTGGGTAAATGCCGAAACCAATGCTGTAAGCATGGTGATGCCTGYCGATGGGCCATCCTTAGGAGTAGCGCCGGCTGGTACGTGAACGTGTACATCCCACAGATCAAATAGTTTGGGGTTGATGCTAAAGTAGCCTGCATGAGCCCTTAAATATGCCAGCGCAATGGTAACAGATTCTTTCATTACATCGCCAAGGCTGCCTGTAAGTGTTAACCGACCTTTACCGGGACTTAAACTTGCTTCGATGAACAAGATGTCGCCGCCAACTGATGTCCAGGCCAGGCCTGTTACAACACCTGCTACATCATTGCCCTCGTAAAGATCTTTGTCGAAAATAGGCGCACCCAGTATTTTCTCTACTTCTTTTTTATTTATCACCGGGTTGTAGGGTTCTTCTAATGCGATATTTTTTGCGAGGCCGCGTACAACAGAACCAATTTTCTTTTCCAAAGCACGCACACCCGACTCACGTGTATAATCAACGATGATCTTCTCCAAAATATCGTTTTTAAGAGTCACATCTTTCAGTTTTAAGCCGTGTGCCTCACGTTGTTTTGGTACCAGGTGTTGCTTTGCTATTTCTATCTTTTCTTCAATCGTATATCCGTTCACCTCAATAATTTCCATCCTGTCTAACAAAGCAGGCTGTATGCTGCTCAATGAGTTCGCTGTGGCGATAAACATCACGTTGGATAGGTCGAAATCCATCTCAACATAATGATCATAAAAGGTGCTGTTTTGTTCAGGATCAAGTACTTCTAATAAAGCTGACGACGGATCGCCACGGAAATCATTACCCACTTTATCTATCTCATCTAAAATAAACACAGGGTTGGCG
>NZ_JBFUKF010000519.1:0-3011 GCF_056400985.1 Mucilaginibacter sp. P4_G9
TCCAATATGTACAAAGCCGAGTAGCTACCCTGGTAAATGAAGTTGGATAGGTCCTGTTCATCTGCTATTACTTTAAATGCGGATAGATTTAAGCGGTTAATAGGTTTATTGTTACGCCATACAATGATCTCATGAAAATCAAGCCGCTCAAAACTCGGATCAAAACCCACATTTATCTGCGATGCATTTTGGATTCCGGTTTCGGATACTATTTCTATTATTATATGGTGATAGCCTGCCTGTTTTTCAATATACTTCTGCTGCTCAACAAGTGCGTAAAAGTATCCTTTTTCAATTGTACGCGCCGATGGTTTTTGGTTATAAGGTTTACATGTACTTAACCAGTTTGGTTTAGGTGTTACGTGCACTGCGGGCGTACCTGCTTTAACAGCCTGGTTGTTACTTAATAAAAATAAAAGACAAACCGGAAAGATGAAATGTAGTTTTAAACGTTTTTGCATACCGGCTATGAAAATAAATAAAGAAGCCGACTTTATTGTTTTTTATTTAATATTTAACCTTACCCCGGTCCAAAGAAGAAGGAGTTAAAAAAAATGGAAGCCTCCGGTGCGAAAGCTTCCATTTTTATAATTAACCTGAAAATCAGAGTCTCTTTGTGACAGGTTATTTTATTGCTGTTGTCCGCCCAATAATGGTGAAAACTTTTTAACGTAATCCTTTAACTGGCCGTCGAACTTTTTAAATAATCCTGTTTGATTATTCTCTTTCATAAAATCACTCATCCCGTTTAGCACCTGCAAGCTGATTTGTACATCACGCGTACTTAAGCCACCGCTGTTGGATGATAATAAATGATAGTTATAATCAAGCTGATCAACCACATAGTCATCAATATTATTCACCAGTTTAGTGCCCAATACCACATCATTCAATTGGAAAGCCATCTGGGCTAAAAATATTTTACGTCCGGCTATATCAATGTATGGATTGATATCCGGCATTTCCTGGTCATATTTATGCAGAACTTTTAATGCCAGGTCGTTATGGCCTTCTTTCATCAGGTTCTGGATCAGATCACTAAATGTGGTAATCATTACCGGGTAAAACATAGATGTAGATTCATGATCAAGATATTTGGCTGTTTTAAAATTACCAAACTTAAACTTGTTCATTACGTTATTATACATCACCAAAGTGTTTGTTTTGCTTAACTGATCGCGTATGGTTGTATCCTTCTGGAACGGTATTAAATGATACGTAAACCCTTCTTTGTACAGGTACGGCTGTAAGCCAATCAAATTTTCGTTTCCAATGGTGGTAGTAAAGCAAATAGGCCTTTTCCAGTTATTATGCGCCAGGATATCCAGCATGGCCAGGTTCTCTTTAGTTATATAGTTTGGCGGAAATTTCCATTCCATACTGGTAGTTAATTTGCTTTTCTGCTCCGGAGTAACAACACCCATTTTAACCACCTCATCAGGATTAATAGTAATCTTCAGGTTTTTCGTAGGCATATAGTTACCAAAATCTCCACTTTGATACTCTACCTGGGCTGCTTTATTATCAGAAGTTATAAAATCAAACACTTCTTTTACTTCCTGTGGCCCGTCTAATTTACGGTCGCTGTAGTAAATAGCATCCCTTACCCCCTCTTTATACTTATCAAAAGGCATGGTGATAGGCAATGGTTCCGATTGGTTCATTTTACCCTGCATCTGGCGTATATACCAATCGCCGGTAAACAAGCTTAAGTTCACTATGCGTACATCAGGCCTTATGCCCTCAACTTCCTGGTCGTACCATAAAGAGTAGGTGTCATTATCACCATAAGTAAACAAAATAGCATTTTTAGGGCACGATATCAGGTAGTTATATGCCATATCATGCGGAGTCATTTTGGTCGACCGGTCATGAGCTTTCCATTCTTTGCTGGCTAATAATACCGGGGCAACCAGTATACAAATAACCGTTGACCCAATTGCCGCAGTACGGCCATCCAAAAACTTTCGCGCACTTTCSGCAATTGCAATAACACCCAGGCCAATCCAAATAGCAAAGGCGTAAAAGGAACCTACATAAGAGTAATCGCGCTCACGGGGTTGTACACTTGGCTGGTTTACATACATCACAATGGCCAGCCCGGTAAAGAAGAAAAGTAGCAGTACAACCAACGCATCTTTCTTTTTGCGGGTAAAATGGTAAGCAGCTCCAATAAAGCCTATTAGTAACGGCAGCGCATATAATGGTGTATAAGTGGGTGCATTAACTACAGATTTTGGCAGGTGCCGGCTTCCATCCATAATGCCGGATGTCCAGTTGCCATCAATATTTTCGGTACTTTGCTGTCCGTCTGCATCGTTATAGCGGCCAACAAAATTCCATAGAAAATAGCGCCAGTACATTTGGTACATTTGCCAGCTGAACATCCATTTCAGGTTATCAACCATTGTAGGTGCCTGCCCGTCAGGAATGCGTAACCAGTCCTTATAAAACTGAACATCCTGCGGTTCTGTACTGTACATACGCGGAAGAAAGGTGGTATGGTCATATACAGTCTCGACCTTACGGCCCGCGTTTTCATATTTAGTTTTTCCTTTACGGTAAATAATGCTGCCCTCTTTCTGGTCAACAACCTTTGCATCGTAATACTGACCGTTTAATAATGGATTTTCACCATACTGAATCCGGTTCAGGTAGCCATAAAGTACAAACGCGTTGTCGGGATGGGAGTTGTTTAAATCGGGATTTGCTGTAGCCCTGATAGGAATGTATGCAAATGATCCATAGCCAAAATAAATAAAGGCCAGGCATAGCAATGCCAGGTTTAAAACAGGCTTTTTAGCGCGAATGCTATACACTATGCCTGCAACTAATGCGGCAACGATCAATAATATAAAGAAAAATGCGCCGGTACCAAAACCCAGTCCTAAAGTGTTTACAAAGAAAAGATCAAAATATGCAGCAAATTTTATGGTGTATCCCCTAACGCCATACTGTACCAATCCAAGTATAACAATACCGGCCAGGAAAGCCAGTATGCCATTACCAAC
>NZ_JBFUKF010000520.1:0-2958 GCF_056400985.1 Mucilaginibacter sp. P4_G9
TAGGTATAATAAGTGGCAGGCAGCCCGATATGGCTGGTGCAGGTTTTGCAAAAAAATCGGCCTATTTGTTAAAAGCGATACAAAATATACCACCCGACTCTTTGAGCAAGGATTTAAACATAAGTACAAAAAATACCCTGGCTGGTTTAAGCCGCCCACAACAACTCAAAAAGCTAAAAAACTATGTGTTCATGGTTAAAGCTTATTAATACGCCCAATTCCAATAAAAATTAATAATTAAAAGGAGATACCGAAAGGTGTCTCTTTTTTTGTTTGGACTATCGTACGTCCGGACTATCGGATTTTTTGATAAAGAACTTTTAGATTGAAATGGGGATACACCAACCATTTCCAACTCCGGCGGGGTTATGTGTTTATAGTGTAGCAAAGGTAGCAGAAAGGTTAACCAAAGGTAAATCAACGGTATACGGATATTACCGGTTTTTTTATTGAAAAATTACCTGTCCACTTCGCCCAGCACAAAATCTATCGAGCCTACAATGGCAATCAAATCGGCTATCAGCACGCCCTTCGAAATTTCGGGCAATACAGAAAGATTATTAAAGCTTGGGCCGCGGGCTTTTACACGTACGGGAATCTCGGATTTGCCATCGGTCATAAAATAAAAACCAAGCTCGCCTTTGGCGCCTTCGCAGCGTACATAATAGTCCTGTGCTTTGGGTATAGTTTTGCGCGGCATTTTGGCCCGCGGATCAAAATCGGGCGTGCGCTTTAATTCGTTCTGCAGGCGGTCGAGGCATTGTTCCACCATCCTAAGGGATTGTTCTATTTCATCAACCCTTACTTTATAACGGTCCCAGCAATCACCAACGGTGCCCATGAGCCCCGTACCTATAGGGACCTCGAAATCAAGTTCGGGGTAGACCGAATAATTATCAATCCGGCGTAAATCCCATTTCAATCCCGAAGCACGCAGCATTGGGCCCGAGCAACCATAGTTGATAGCCACATCAAGTGGCAGCACACCTACATTGGCCGTGCGGGATATAAATACCTGGTTATCGGTAAGCAACTGGTTAAGCTCAACCATTTTGGGTTTAAAGTACTCTACAAAATCGCGGCAGCGTTCTTCAAAGCCAACCGGCAAATCGTAAAACAAGCCACCAACCCAAATGTAGTTGTACAGCATGCGTGAGCCAGAAGCCCATTCCAGCATGCCCATAATATGTTCGCGATCTCTGAAGCACCATAAAAAAGGCGTGAAGGCGCCAATATCAATGCCATAAGTGCCAATTGCTATCAGGTGCGATGCAATGCGGTTAAGCTCGCAAACCAGCACACGGATGTACTCAATACGTTTAGGGATATCTTTATCAATGCCCATCATGCGCTCAACGCCCATTACAAAAGCATGGCTATTGTTCATAGATGCCAGGTAATCAAGCCTATCGGTAAAAGGAATGGTTTGCTGATAGGTTAATGATTCGGCATGTTTTTCAAAACAGCGGTGCAGGTAACCTATGTGAGGGATAACTTCTTTTACAATTTCGCCGTCAGTGATCAGTTCCAAACGTAAAACGCCGTGAGTTGAGGGGTGTTGCGGGCCCATATTAAGCACCATATCCTCCACACTGGCCTCAGCTATTTTTTTGTTGTAATTAAGTAGCGCTTCTTCGTATTTTGGATTAGTGATCGCCAATGTTGCCTTCCGTTTAATTTATTATTCAATCCCGGGATTGAATATCAAAAATCAACTTTTTTTTTATTTATCGGGCCAATTCGCGACAAAAACTTTTAAATACCTTTGCCGTAATGAAAGTATCCGGATTTACATTTATCAGAAACGCGGTTAAAAACGACTACCCCATTGTTGAAGCTATTAATTCTATTTTACCCCTTTGCGATGAGTTTATAGTAGCAGCCGGCAACTCTGATGATGGTACCCGCGAATTAATTGAGGCTATCGGCTCACCCAAAATCAAGATCATTGATACTGTTTGGGATGATTCATTAAAAGATGGCGGACGTGTTTTTGCGGTGGAAACGGATAAAGCATTTGCAGCAATTTCGCCGGATAGCGACTGGGCTTTTTATATCCAGGGTGATGAGGCAGTACATGAAAAATATCACCCCCTTATTAAAAGGGAGATGGAAGATGCCTTACCCAAACCAAATATTGAAGGCTTGTTATTTAAATACCTGCATTTTTATGGCTCCTATGATTACTACGGCGATTCGAGACGATGGTATCGCCGCGAGATTCGTTTGCTCAAAAATATTAAAGGCATCAAAGCCTACCGTGATGCACAGGGTTTTCGCCTTGATGACCGCAAGATAAAAGTAAAGCTGATTGATGCCTACATTTATCATTATGGCTGGGCTAAGCCGCCCCAGGGCCTTAACAACAAGATTCGTAACTTCAATAAGTTTTACCATGATGATGCCTGGATGGAGCAAAACCTGCCCGAAACTTACGAATTTGATTATAGTAATGCCGATAAGCTTGTCCGTTTTACCGGTACCCACCCGACACCTATTCAAAAACGAATTACTGCCACCAACTGGAACATTGATTTTAGTACTAAACAACTGCGCAAAGCGATGACATTTCGCCGCAAGCTGCTTCAAAAAATAGAACAATTAACCGGTTGGCGGATAGGGGAGTACAGAAATTATGAAATTGTGGAAAGGTAATGTTTTCTTCCCCTCATTCACGATAGGGGGGTAATATTCTCCTTACTCTTAATTTCTGAAAATTCTGATCAAAGATGCTGCGCTATAACAAACCCGCTTGCCCAGGCCCATTGAAAATTGTAGCCGCCCAGCCAGCCCGTAACATCTACACATTCGCCGCCAAAAAACAGGCCGGGAACTTTCTTAGCCTCCAATGTTTTAGAAGATAACTCATTGGTTGATACACCTCCGCGCATTACCTCAGCTTTATCGTAACCTTTATCGCCGGCAGGTTTTACTTTAAACTCATGGATCAATATGCTG
>NZ_JBFUKF010000521.1:0-2954 GCF_056400985.1 Mucilaginibacter sp. P4_G9
CATCCACTCTATGCACATATTACCCTCCAAAAAGGGGAACGTAGCGAGCTGGCAAATTTGGCTACAGAACTACTATAAACAYGATTAAAAGATTTGGCAGGATTTACAGGATCTCAGCACGATTCATGGAAACAGTTTTTTAATTCTATGAAAATAAAAACCGTTCAAATCCTTTAATTGTATTTTAAATAGAAGAAGGCAACCTGTAAATCGTGCAAATAGTAATCTATGAAAATAAGTAAATACCTCCATTCCTGCCTTGTTTTTGAGCTGGATGATTACAAAATATTATTTGATCCAGGTAAATTCTCTTTTACAGAAGGATTGGTTACCGCGGAGATGTTTTCAGATGTAAATGCCGTTGTGATCACCCACATTCATCCGGATCATTATGATATTGATATACTAAAAAATATTCTTGAACTAAGCGGCGCCGTAGTGATCACCAACAGCCAGGTAGGTAAAGATCTTGATAAAGCAGGCGTTGTTTATACCGTTTTAGAAGAAGGTACAGCAAACTTTGGCCCCTTTATATTGAAAGCTTTCCCGGTTATACATGAGCTGATTGTGGATAATCYGCTGCCACAAATGACGGGCTTTATTATTAACGATAAAGTTTTGCATCCTGTTGATTCTATGGAAGACAAGCTTTTTGAATATAAAGACATTGAACTGCTGCTCATGGTAACCATGGCGCCATTTGCAAACGAGGTACGAATCTCGGGTTTCGCAGACAAGCTTCAACCCAAACAAATATTGCCTGTTCATGATGGCTATGCCAAAGAGTTTTTTATTAAGCAACGTTATGCGGCTTATGTAAGGCATTTTGAAAAACAGGGTATCAAATTTCATGAAGTATACAAAATCGGGGATACTATAACCCTTGATAATTAAAATATTATAAACTTACAAAACCTATATCATAATGCAGATCAGGCAGATCAACCCCAGTGAATATCAGTTAGTAACACATTTATTCGATCAATACCGTGTGTTTTACAAGCAGGCGTCTGATATTGCTTTGGCGAAGAGTTTTATTAAAAACCGCCTTGAAAATAATGAATCGGTAATTTTTGTGGCTATGGATGGCGATCAGCCTGCAGGCTTTACACAGCTTTATCCGTTGTTGTCATCTGTAAGGGCAACAAAGAATTGGTTACTAAATGATCTTTATGTTGATAATGACCATCGTAAAAAGGGAATAGGCAAGGCTTTATTACAAACGGCTTATGATTTTGCTAAAAGTCATGGAGCCACGTTTATCCAGTTGGAAACTGCGGTTGATAATTATACAGCTCAAAGCTTATACGAAGCTGTCGGTTTTGTAAAGCAGGAAGCCAACAAAGCTGCCGGCTATCATTATCGCAAGGCAATTTAAAAAAAAACAATATAAAAAAAGTCCCCGCTTTTTACAGCGGAGACTCCTATGAAACCAACCTCCTGCTAAGCTGGCTCATATTAACCTTATCACACTGCTAAGGTGAAAATTAATCATGAAGAAAACATGAACTTAGTTTTTACAGCCAGTGTTAATTTCACATCTTTAACAAAAAGACAAATAATTTTATGCAGAAACCAGATAGCCTGATCTTCGATATGGATGGAACCCTTTGGGATGCGGTTGATACTTACACCAATTCATGGAATCTCACTTTTGAAAAGCTCTCTATAAAAAGAACTATTAATCGTGATGAACTAATGGGATTAATGGGAATGGAAGGTAAAAAACTCACCAAAATTTTAATGCCCGATTTTGATGCTGATAAGGCTTTGGGCATTTATCTTGACGTAAATGAAACCCGCCGTCAAATTTTGCCGGTAAGCGGCGGAATTATGTATAATGGTGTTAAAGAAGGAATAAAGCAATTATCCTCAAAATATAAACTGTTTATATTGAGCAATTGCGCGGTCGGAATTATTCCATTGTTTATTAATTGGGCAGGTATTGGGGAGGATATAACAGATTCTTTTGCTTATGGCGAAAACAATATGCCAAAACATCATAATATGCGTTTATTGATCGATAAACACCAGCTTGAAAAACCGGTATACGTTGGCGATACACAAGGTGACGCTGAGCAGACACGCCAGGCTGGCATACCTTTTATATTTGTAAGCTATGGTTTTGGCGAAACTGATGATTATCAGCATAAGTTTGATGATTTTGAGTCGTTAACCACGTATTATATGAGTTTGTAAGTAAATCAGAAATTAAAATAAATGGTAAAACGCGGTCTTTCTTTATTTTTATTGGGATTGATTTTTTGTACAGCAAAAGCTCAAAAGACGCAGCTTGATTCTATCCGCTGGATTAATAAGGACCTTGGGCATCTTTATTTTACCCGGGGGCATGTTAAATTTAATTTTGTTGGATCTGATAAGGAAAAAAGCCACTACGCCATTGTAAAGGATACGTTGATACTGTCAGATATTTATACATCCAGTGCCGATAATTTTAGAGCTAAACACAAAACAGATTTTAAATTTTTAATCAGGAACCTTACCTCAGGCAGGCTTTATTTAAAGGCCATCGATTCCAATGCTGTAAAACTGGCCGGGAATGATACTTATGAGTTTACCAATTTTAAAAATAGTTATGATAAAGACATTAAATTTTCAAAGGTTCGTTTTTTATCATCTACCTGCCATGGCGAATGTCCGCAACTGGAAATTTCAATTTTGGCCAATGGCGATTATCATTTAAGGGGAGGGGAATACGCTGATCCTTATAAAGGGGAGTATACCGGTAAATTATCTGGTGCGCAGCTTGATACCCTAAATTATTGGCTTAAACACAGTGAACTGAAAAAAATGTATAATTGGCAGCAGGCAGATCCCGTCACCGATGCCCCCAATTATTATTTCGCGTTTGAGTTTAACGATAGCAAAAAGAAGCTCAGCATCACCACAAATAAACCCCCATTAAATATAATAGACCTGGTTCAGTTTATGGT
>NZ_JBFUKF010000522.1:0-2954 GCF_056400985.1 Mucilaginibacter sp. P4_G9
GGAGGAACGGCTCAATAATAGAAGCTAAAATTAATAAATTTGCACCTAAAAATTTACAAACAGTAAATTATCTTAGCGGTTATTAATACGCGGATTTAATTACATTTGTTGCAGATACAAAAATTTCTATGTCGGAAACAGCACAACTAAAAATTGGTGATAAAACATTTGAACTCCCGGTAATTGAGGGTACAGAAGGTGAGAAAGCAATAGATATTTCAAAACTTAGGGATCAAAGCGGTTATGTAACGCTGGATATCGGCTACAAAAATACGGGAGCTACCAAAAGTGCCATTACTTTTCTTGATGGAGAAARGGGCATCCTTAAGTATCGTGGTTATTCTATTGAGCAACTGGCCGAGAATGCCAGTTTTATAGAAGTAGCTTATTTACTGATATATGGCGACCTGCCAACTGAAAAGGAATTAACCGAGTTTCAGTACCAGATAAGCCGCCATACGTTGGTTCATGAGGATATGAAAAAGTTTTTTGACGGTTTTCCGTCAAAATCACATCCAATGGGCCAGCTTTCATCTTTGATTGGCGCTTTGGCTGCTTTTAACCCCGAATCATTAAAGCAAGGTTTGTCAACCGATGAGGTAAACCTTGAGATTATGAAACTATTGGCCAAGATGAGCACCGTAGTTTCATGGATCTACAAAAAATCATTGGGTCATCCGGTAGTTTACCCGCAAAATAAATACGATTACGTAACCAACTTCCTGTATATGACCTTTGCCGAGCGTACAGAGGATTATAAGGTTGACAGGGTGGTAGTTGATGTAATGAATAAACTGCTGATACTGCATGCCGATCATGAGCAAAACTGTTCTACATCAACCGTGCGTATTGTTGGCTCATCTGATGCCAATTTATATGCATCTATTTCGGCCGGGATCTCGGCACTTTGGGGGCCGCTGCATGGTGGCGCCAACCAGGCGGTTATAGAAATGCTGGAGAAAATTAAGAACGATGGGGGAGACACCGATAAATGGATTGCCAAAGCCAAGGACAAAAACGATCCGTTCCGTTTAATGGGTTTTGGTCACCGTGTATACAAAAACTTCGATCCAAGAGCTAAGATCATTAAAAAAGCCTGCGATGATATACTGGAGAAACTGGGCATCAATGATGAAGTATTGGCGATAGCCAAAAAGCTGGAAGAAGTAGCCTTGAAAGACCCATATTTTGTTGAGCGCAAACTTTACCCTAACGTTGATTTTTACTCGGGTATTATTTACCGTGCATTAGGCTTCCCTACTGAAATGTTTACCGTGCTGTTTGCCTTAGGCCGTTTACCCGGCTGGATTGCACAGTGGAAAGAAATGAAAGAGAACAAAGAGCCCATCGGCCGCCCTCGCCAGATTTATACTGGTGACACGGACAGGGAGTATAAGGATATAAAGAACAGGTAGTCTGTTTTAGAGCAAGGATAGAAGGACAAAGGATTAAGGACAAGTAAAAAAGCGATTGGTTTAAAACTAATCGCTTTTTTATGACCAATGACTAAAAAAGCCCGCTGGTTTTCACCAGGCGGGCTTTCAAATCAAATCAACTGTATATCGAAATTATTTTTTAGTTAATGTATACGTTGCAGTTTTATCATCGGTACCAATTGGTTTAAAGGTAAAGTAATAAATACCAGCGGTAGGCAATGGTATGTTATTAGCCTCTGAGGATGCCAGGGTTACACCATCGGCGCCGGATTTAGGCACACCATAGCTAATAGTCCAGTCGTGGTTTTTACGCACTTTGAATTCGCCCGATGTAAAGGTAGCTGTAACATCCCAGACACTGGTGCCGTTATTGTATTTCATATCAGTATCGGTTGACCAAGCAACACCGGGGGCTGCGTTACCAATAATACTGTAATAAGCTGCTACTGGTGTAAAAGTGATTTTTTTGGTGTTAAGATCAACCGTAACCCAGTATAGGCCGGCAGCAGGAGCTTTCAGGTTTTTTGATCCACCATCGTAAATAACAGTTATGTTATCATCTGTACCGTAAGAATGATCCCATACTTTAGCTGGTGTAATTTTAAACTCTAACGCGGAAGCACTGGTAAAATTGATAATACCTGTATAAACGCCATCGCTGGTTGCTGATTTTAAACTATCGGCAGTTTGTGGCGACCATCCCTGGTATGCACCCGGCAAGTATACAAAGCTTACCAACGGGTACGGTTTAACGGTCAAAGTAACAACATTTGTGTAAGCTGCAGGTAAGTTTGGGGCAAGCGTTGATTTAATACGAACATCGACATCGGTTGTGGCATCAAAAGACAACTTCATGCCCAGTAAAATATCATTCAGGTCGCCAACTGTGTAAGCTTTTGTTAGTGTGGTTAAAGTAACCTCTTTTGCCGATGCAAAGTTATTACCCTTTTTATCCAATTGTAAAGTATAGGTTACCGGGGCATTATAACCAGATACCGGTGTTGCGGGCCAGGTAAACGTAACTGCGACATTGGCCGCATTGGCTTTTGATAAAGCAGGGGAAGTAGTAGAGGCAGTTAACGTGCCCACTTTACCAACATTGCTTACAACCCTTGTTTCATCCTTCTTACAGGAAGGCAGCAATAGCAGCCCGAGGCAGCTGATTGCTAATATTTTGGTTAAAAGTCTTTTCATTTCTTTCTTTTAATCTGTTTAATTAAATGTATCTTTTATAAAGTACCCTAAGGTGCAATAGGCACCTTAGGGTTTATGATTTTTATTTATAACCAGCGTTTTGTTTTAAAGTAGGGTTGTTTACAATGTCGGCTGATGGAATAGGCATCAGGTTGAAATGATCGTCAACACTTTGGCCATTTTTTACGCCACCTTTCCATGCCCATATGTAAGTACCGCCTGTAAATTGACCGAAACGAATAAGGTCAGTTCTTCTATGCATCTCAAACAGGAACTCGCGACCTCTTTCATCTAATATAAATTGTAGATTAAGCTGGCCAGCAG
>NZ_JBFUKF010000523.1:0-2954 GCF_056400985.1 Mucilaginibacter sp. P4_G9
GTGCTAATACGGTTATCACCTTTCAAAACATCGATACGCTTAAGTTAATGTCGATAAAAAACAAAGATCAAATAACTGTGGGTAAAGGCGGGTTCCTGAAATCTGTTATTCTGCCGGGCAATAAAATACTATGCGTTTGGGAGCAGGATAATATGATAAAGTTTAAAAAGATCTGAAAAGCTGTTTAAAAATAAAAACTATTCATTACCGTTGACTTCAGTCAACGGTGAAAGATAACATCATTGCGGGCTTTAGCCCAACTATTTATGCGGATTTTGGCTAAAGCCTGTCGTCTTTTTTAGTCATTATTCCGCTGACTAAAGTCAACGGCAATGATTTCTACGTGGTACATAAATAATCTAAATCAAATTTAGACAGCTTTTAAATTTTCTCCTCATAATTTGGTTTCAAACCCATAGCTATAGTAAAGCGGTTTTTTAAAATTTCAAAAGTAATCCCCCGTTAAGAGCATAAAAATATAAAATCCTTTTACCTATGTTAAATTGTGCTGTTTCCTTTTATCTTAGCGATAACAGCAACAAAACTAATCTTAGTCAATTAACGGCATGCAAAAACCATTACACAACCTAAAGTTTATAGTCACTTGTACATTGTTTCTTATCGGTCATTTATCCTTTGCCCAGTCCAAATATCATCCTGCCGAATTATTTCCCTCTTTGCCGCTTTTACCGCCCGGCACCGGATATCGCACCGCCACCGGCGAGCCTGGACCTGCGTACTGGCAAAACCAGGCAGATTATGTACTGGATGTGGCGTTAAACGACCAAACAAATGTAATAAGCGGAACAGCTACCATTACCTACACCAATAATAGCCCTAAAGCACTTTCGAGTTTATGGATGCAGTTGGAGCAGAATGTATTTAAGAAAGATTCAAAAGGAATCCAGTCCAAACTATTCCTCTACAAAAATCCTGCTGAGCAGGTGGCCGATGGTGGTTACGAACTTGAGGGGATAAAACTTACGGGCGATAAGGCCGGTGATATTAAATATCATGTGTATGATACCCGGATGCAGCTGGAGTTGCCGCAACCATTAAAAACCGGTGAAAAACTAACCTTCAGTATCCGGTATCGTTATAATTTCCCGGTTAATTATAAAAATGCCGATTTCCTGGTTAACAGAACGGATATCCTGCCCACAAAAAACGGTAATATTTATGCCGTGGCGCAGTGGTACCCGAGGATGTGTGTGGTAGATGAGGTGGAGGGCTGGAACACGCTGCCATACCTTGGCAATGGGGAGTTTTACCTGGAGTATGGCAATTTTGAGGTGAACATTACAGTACCGTCATCGTACATAGTAGAAGGCTCCGGCGACCTGCTAAATCCTGCAGAAGTTTTAACTCCTGTACAGTTAAAACGCTGGCAACTGGCCAAAGAAAGCTCGCAGCCCGTGCAGATCAGGTCGGCCAAAGAGGTTACAGAATCATCTTCGAGGCCTGCAAAACCTACCTGTACCTGGAAGTTTAAGATGGATAATACCAGGGATTTCGCCTGGACGGCATCCAAATCATTTATTTGGGAAGCCTTAAGTTTTCAATTAGCCGATGGTAAGCACGTTATGGGCAGCTCATTATACCCCGTTGAATCGGAAAAGCAAAACAGCTGGAAGCGGTCTTCGGAGTATATCAAATTTACACTACAGTATTTCTCAGATAAGTGGTATCCCTATCCCTATAACAAAGCAGTTAACGTAGCATCTAATTTAGATGGTATGGAATACCCCGGCATGGTATTTTGTTCGGCAAAAGATACCGGTAATATGTACTGGGCGGTGGTGAACCACGAATTGGGCCATACCTGGTTCCCGATGGTGGTAGGCAGCAACGAACGTAAATACGCCTGGATGGACGAGGGCTTTAACCTGTTTATTGATAACATGGCTACCAAAGCATTTAATAAAGGGGAGTTTATAGGCTATGCCGAAATTGATAGTCCGCTTGATTCGCTGTTCTCAGAGAAATTAATGCCCATTGTAAGTCGCCCGGATGCTATACCCGGTAACCAGGTTTATCCGCTTCAATATCAAAAAGTGGCCTACCTGTTAACATTATTACGTAACCAGGTATTGGGGCCGGATAGGTTTGACCGGGCTTTTAAAAAATACATCCACGATTGGGCCAATAAGCATCCAACACCCTGGGATTTTTTCAGGAGTATGGATAGTTCTGCAGGGGAAGACCTTACCTGGTTTTGGAAATCGATGTTTTTAGAGAATTACCGGCTCGATCAGAAGATAGCTAAGGTGGCAGGGGCAGCAAATACCCAACCGCAGATCACCATTGAAAACCTTGAAAAAGCAGCCATGCCACTGGTAGTTGAAATAACGTATACCGATGGCTCAACGGAGCATCGCGAGTTCCCGGTAGAAATATGGGAGTATAGCGATACCTATGTTTTAACGGGCAATAAAAAAGCCGCCATAGCCAAAATAGTTATCGATCCCTCAAAACTTTATCCTGATGTAGATAGGACCAACAATGTTTATGAGTTAAAAAAGTAACGGAACGATGAACCAATTATTCATCTTTTTAAACCAGATTTTTGGGTAATAATCGGGTTGGCGCGGGCATTTTTTTAAACGCCTGGCCCCAATCAATAACAATAAAATAATATACAGTTAAATGAATGTTTATGCTTGCCTGTTAAATTTAAGGAAGCAAAAAACTGATGACCCGTATCGCGTTTCCCCGAAGTAATTTTGATGACCTTCGCATTTGTCCTATAGATAAATTGGAGGAGGGTATATCCCGGACGTCTATCCGGTTAAAATTACAGAATAATCCTAAAACTGATAACGACCGCGAACACTACCAAAAAGAATTGGATAAGCTGAGTGTATTTAAATATATCTGCCAATTAAGAAAAGGCAAATTAAGCTACGATGATTTTATCCAAAAGGTAGAATTAATACGTTGAACCCTCTCAAAAT
>NZ_JBFUKF010000524.1:0-2937 GCF_056400985.1 Mucilaginibacter sp. P4_G9
CCTGCACCCAGGCCGGGTGATATCGAGAGTAAACTCTGGCTGTATTCTGATCCATAAATTTTGGTGTAATCCCGTTTGGTGACCTCAAATTGTTTCTCAGGTGTAAGTACCGAGTCGCGAATGTACACCTCTTTCAGCATAATGGCCGATCGCTTCATATAAACTGCAAGTGCGTTACTACTCTGCACTTTTATAGTGTCGCTATAATGATCGGCCTTAGTAAATATCAGGACATCACCCGGCTGAGCATCAATTGCAAATTCGCCTTTAAGCGTATTGTAAACCGATTTGCCCGTTGTGGCGTTTTGTACGTTTACTTTGGCAATACGGTCTTTACTTTCTTTATCAAACACAATACCTTCCACCTGCTTTTGCTGTGCAAAAACCGGCATGCATAATGTGCTTAAAATCAAAAACAACCATACTTTCATTGTGGTGCCAAAAATAAACGTTCGGCTGTGTTTAGCCATCTTATTTAACAACAATTAACTTATTTGGACGAGTAAAGATTTTGGAGCAAGGAATAAGGATCTTCTTCTTTCTATTGTTTCGTTATAAGGCACGAAGCAATGACGCGCTTTTTCTGATTTCCCGACTCTTCCTCCTGACTCTACTTCACAACCACCAGTTTTTGCCCGATATGAATATTATTATCGGGGATACTGTTCAGCTCTTTTAGTTCATCAACAGTTATTCCAAAACGTTTAGAAATATTATATAGTGTATCGCCCTGTTTTACGGTATAGATCTTATCGTCGGGCCTGGTTTTGGTGAGCGTATCAGTATTGGACCTGCCAATGCTATCATTGATTTGGGATAACACCCGGTCTTCGCGTTTTATCTTGGCTACTTCACCTTCCGCACCATCATACTGATCAAGGTTGTATTTTATTATCAGGTTGATAAGTAATTGCGGGTATTTGGGGTTGGTAGCATAACCTGCCGCCTTTAATCCCCTGGCCCAACCTTCATAATCATTTTTATCCAACTCGAAAAGTTTAGCATAATTCTTCCGTTTTAAAAAAGTAGAATGATCACGAAAGGAATCCTCGGGGTTATCATATACTCTGAAACAGTCGTTTGCATTATCATCATCTTTGTAATAGCTTTTGCCCCTCCAATCGCTTGTACACTTAATGCCGAAATGGTTGTTGGCAAAACGGGCCAGTTCGCTGTTACCAGCACCAGATTCAAACAGGCCCTGTGCCAAAGTTATACTCGCAGGTATGCCGTACTGGTTCATTTCCTGTATAGCAATTGTTTTAAACCTATCAATATAATCTAACGAAGAGAGCGATTTGTAATTGGCAATAGATGTGCTGTTTGCCTTTTGGATATTGCTGTTGTTACGGCGAACATCCCGGTTTGATATGGTTGTTTTTTTACGCGCGGAGCAGGAGCTAAAACATACAATACCTATCAGGAGTACAAAACTTATTCTTTRCATACAGTTAAACCTTATTTGAGGCAATTATTAATTCGCCAAAATAAGATTTTATTGTTTAGTTTCTGCTAATTCTTTAGGCTGATCGCTCGGGTTTTCGTCCAGATCATGAAGATCATATTTTTTGATGATGCCTAAAACCTGGGAAGCCCATTTGCGGCTGCTGGCGTAACCGCTGCGCTGAATACCATGTGCCCAGCCCGTATAGTCATAATGGCTAAGTGCATCAGCCAGGTGGCTAAACTGCTTACGCTCGGTCATGATTCGTGCAAAATCCTGGAAGGAATCTAAAACCGAATCGTATTTTTTATACGCCGACCGGATTTTTTTGTTGTGTTTAATAAAAACTACACTGCCTCCGCCTTTTACTCCAAACTGGTTATTAAGGTTTTGCGCAATTGTACTATTGCCACAGCCCGATTCATGCATGGCTACCCCTAAAACTATACTTGCAGGAATCCCCGTTTCATGCATGATGCGAATGGCATCGTCTTTAAACTTCTGGATGTAAGATTGTGAAGTGTTCTTTTGCGCTGAAGCGGCAAGTGTTGTGATCAACAGGGTTGTAATCAGTAAGATTTTCTTCATAATTTATTTTTTTCTGATAACCAATAGTCCATCGCGTACAGGCAGGATCAGTTTTTCTATCCTGGTGTCAACAGCTATGTGGTCATTTAGTTTGCGAATATTTTCGGTATCGGTATCTTTTTCAGCCCCGTATACTTTTCCTTTCCACAAAACATTATCAATTATTATTAATCCTCCGGATCTGACTTTGTCAAAAACCAATTGAAAGTAGGTAAAATTATTCTTTTTATCAGCATCAATAAACACCAAATCGAAAACATCTGCTTGTAAATCGGGAATAATGGCCTCTGCCTCCCCAAAATGCAGCTTTATTTTATTTTCAACATTTGTTAGTTTAAAGTGTGAATTGATGATATCCTCCATTTCGCGGTTCACCTCAATGGTATGCAGAATGCCCCCCTCAACCAATCCTTCGGCCAGGCAAATTGCCGAGTAACCGGTATAGGTACCTACCTCAAGGATGCATTTTGGTGCTACCATTTTGCTCAAGAAACTAAGCAACCTGCCCTGGTAATGACCCGATAACATGTGCGGCCTTAGCACTTTTAAATGCGTTTCGCGGTTCAGTTGCTGCAAAGCTTCCGGCTCCGGGTCGCAATGGTCATCTAAATATGCCTGTAAAGCAATAGGGAGAATATCCATGCCGCAAAGATAGGAATTTTGTTTTTAATGAAAAAAAGGGACCAATATGCCACATTAATTGATGTTGTTATCTACATTTATTACCTTTCCACTTCATGATCTACAATAAAAAAAATGTTTTTTTTAACCGGCTTATCCATTATTATATAAAGTGGGTTGTTGGCAAACATTTTCATGAAGTACTTTGTGATATCATCGAAACAGATAATAAACGGGCGATATTGCTTGTAGCAAACCATTTTAGTTTTTGGGATGGTTTGATC
>NZ_JBFUKF010000525.1:0-2935 GCF_056400985.1 Mucilaginibacter sp. P4_G9
GCCCAGGCATCTGGCAGGGCGGGTAACAATTCAATTTCCCCATCCTGACTTTGCAACAGCATCTCGGTCATACCAGCCGTTCCTCCAAAATTTCCGTCGATCTGGAAGGGCGGGTGGGCATCAAACAAGTTTGGGTAGGTACCACCACCGCTCATTTGTCCCTTTTTTTGCAAGGGGTCCATATAGTTAAATGCTGCACCTAATATTTTATAGGCATGGTTGCCATCATGCATGCGCGACCACCAGTTCACTTTCCAGGCCATTGACCAGCCTGTGCTTACATCGCCCCGATAGATCATTGATTGTTTTGCTGCTGCTGCCAACTGGGGCGTATTAAACACAGAGATCTGCCTGCCCGGAAACAAACTAAATAAATGTGATATATGCCGGTGGGTATCTGCGGTATCATCCCAATCCTGGAACCACTCCTGTACCTGGCCGTGTTTACCTATATGAAATGGATAAAGTTTATCATAAGCGGCTTTTACCTGGGCTGCAAACACTTTATCGGTACCCAATATCTCCGCGCTGCTTATACAATCCTGGAATAACTCGCGGATGATAGACATATCCATAGTAGAAGCCATACTTACCTGGTATTCCTTACCACTGATCTTAATAGTATTTTCGGGCGAGGTTGAGGGGTTTGTTACCAGGTAACCTGTTTTAGGATCGGTTACCAGCCAGTGCAGCATAAACTGTGCAGCGCCTTTAATAATAGGGTATGCGGTTTTGCTCAAAAAAAGTTTATTGCCGGTAAAAAGGTAATGGTCATATAAATGAAGGCTCATCCAGGCACCGCCCATTGGCCAGGCCGTCCACCTTACCGCGCTCCTGGGGTCATGGTCAAAATTACCAACGGTTGATGTTTTAGCCCAGATATCGCTGTTATGATGCTGTACCCAGCCTTCATTAATGTTATAATTTACTTTGGCTGTAATTGCTCCGTTCACAGCAAGCTGTTTCAGAAAATCAAATAAGGGTTGGTGGCACTCCGAAAGGTTGGTGTTTTCGGCCAGCCAGTAATTCATTTCGGTATTGATGTTTGTAGTATAATTACTGCCCCAGGGCGGTATCACCTGGTCGTTCCAGATGCCCTGCAGGTTGGCGGGCGCACTGCCCGGCCTCGAACTGGCAATCAGCAAATAACGGCCATACTGGTAATACAGGGTTTGTAATTGCTTATCGGGATTGGCTACACTGAAACTCCTGAGACGTTCATCCGTAGGTTGTTTTACCATACCGGCGTCTGTACCCAAATTAAAATCGACCCTTTTAAACAGACGCTGATAGTCGGCGATGTGCCTTTGCCTGAGTTGCTCGTATGTTTTTTGCAATGCGGCAAGCAGGCTGACATTGGCCTCAATGGCCGGATCTTTACCCTGCAGCCCCGGCGATTTATTAAAACCGTTAAAGCTGGTTGCCTCGGTTAAATAAAGTATAACCTGGTTGGCACCTATAACCTGTAATGCTTTGTTATCGGCTATCACACGGCCACCATCATTTTTTACTTTGAGGTTAATCTGGAAACTCATACCCTCCCCTTTAGGCTCATCATAAATTATCTGCCGCGGTTCGGATTCCCGGTTGGCCACATAACTTGGGGCTTTACCCTTTAAGATCAGCTTATTGTTGCCATCATTTTCGATGCTGAAGCGAAGCTTGCTTTGCAAATTAGCGGTGAAATTAATGGCGCCTTTTTTATCAGAGGTAATACGTACCATCATTACTTTATCCGGGTAGCTTATAAAGGTTTCCCGTTGATAATGCACGCCATCAGCCTCAAATCTCACCGTAGAAACCGCGTTGTTTAAGTTCAGGTCGCGGTAGTAATGTATACTGTCTTTCAGGTTAAAGTTAAGCAGCAAATCGCCTAAGGGCAGATACCTGGCCGTGTATGGCCCTTGCAAATACTTTTTCCATATCTCTGCTGCTTTTTCAAAATCGTTATCAAACACAGCCTTTCGTACTTCGGGCAAATGCGCTGATGCCAGTGGATTGTTCCCGGCTTCGGGATAGCCCGACCATAGGTTATGGTCATTAAGCTGGTAATGCTCGTGGTTAATACCGCCAAACACCATAGCGCCGGTGGTAGCATTACCAAGTGGCAAGGCCTCTTCCCAGGCAACAGCCGGTTTGGTATACCATAGTTTTAAATATGCATCGGTGTTGTATGTTTGCGCGCTTGCAAATTCAGTACCTGCCAAACCCGCAACAACCAAATATTTTTTCAGAAAACGTATTTTACAAACCCTCATATTATTTAACTGTTGTTAACTTAAAGGCCATTACCTTTTTAGCCCAAAAGGTGGGCATATACAAAATGTGTTTCACGGTATCATAGGCCAGGTCGGCAGTATTTATCTTTTGCTCCTGTGTATCAAGCAGGGTTTCTATTTTACCATCGGCAGTTACATAAAATATATGTCCCGCCCAACAGGTAATCAGGAAATCGCCGTTACCAACAGGTTCAAGGCCATCACCTCCGCAGCTTAGCATGGTTATTTGTATTAAATTACCCTGGCTATCTGCTTTCATAAATTTTTGGCCACCAAGTACGTAAAGATCTGTACCGATAGCTTTGAGCCCGTTTACACCGCTTACGTTTGTTAAAAACGTGGTTGAATGACCATTTTCAATACGGTGTATTTTTTTTGTTTTACTATCTGATACATAAACAACGCCCTTATCATTAACAGTAATGTCATTTAAGGCTTTGGCACTATCAATTGCAATCTTGTTTTTAACCTTACCCGTACTGATATCAATAACCACCACCTCCGACAGATCTGCGGCGTACAGCTCATTACCAAACCGCCCCAGTCCTTTAGGTGCATTTAAACCGGTTGTAAAATCAAGGTTAATGATCTTTCCATCAACAGTAATTTTGGCTACACCTCCTTTACCATCAACAGCGTTAGGGTTTCCATCAATC
>NZ_JBFUKF010000526.1:0-2932 GCF_056400985.1 Mucilaginibacter sp. P4_G9
CATATATGATGAGGATCAAAAGAAAACCTTCTTTTTTGTTGACTWAGGTCAGCAATAGCTATAAAGCTAAAAATCCCGCCATAATAAGCGGGATTTTTTGGTTTTATACTTTTATCGATTTAATCCCAAAGTTTTTCGGGATAGGTACCATTGGCTACCAGTTCGGATATGCTCTTTTGTACAATAGGCTTATCTTCTTTATAAGTTACTCCAAACCATTTTGATCCGGTAGGGATAACTTTAAATGATGCCGTACCTGTTTTTATCAGTTCATCTGCAACTAAAGGAATAAAGAACTCCGATTTTGGATTTTCTTCATTCGCGGCAACAAATTCTCTGAACATTTCCTCGCTTTGACCGAAAACAGCAGGAGTAAAGCCCCAAAAGTTCATAGATACACGGGTATCATTGCTCAGTGCATGCTCGCCGGTGGCATCTTTATAGGCAACGCTGCCATCTTCTTTAAAGTAAACTTCGGTACGCTCGTTGATCTCGACCATGTTACCTTTATCATCAACTTTACATACACCACGGGATACAGATCCATAGTCAGAAAGGGTCCTGTCTATCTGGTAACCTATCAGCGAGTAGGTATCATCCGCAACTTCAGTGGTTAAAAATTTGGCCATTTTTTCAAACGAATCGTAACCATAAAAATCATCGGCATTAATCACACAAAAAGGTTCGCTTACCTGGTTGCGGGCAGCAAGTACCGCGTGGGCAGTGCCCCATGGTTTTGCGCGTTCAATGATTTTATCGATACCGAAAGGTTTCAGATCAAAACTTTGAAAAATGTAGTCCGTTTCAATACGGCCTTTCAGCTTGGGTTCAAATATTGCTTTAAAATTATCTGCAAATTCCTCGCGGATAATAAAGCTAACTTTGCCAAAACCTGCCTTAATGGCGTCGTATATCGAATAATCGATAATTGTTTCTCCGTTGGGGCCAAAGCCGTCAACCTGTTTCATGCTGCCGTAGCGGCTGGCCATACCTGCGGCCAAAATAAGTAGTGTGGGTTTCATAGAGTGTGTATGTGGGGCATTTATTTGCTAATATCTATTAATGGTGTATAAGGGAATGGCTTAGGGTTGAAATTGTTTTGGGGGTTATGTTATTTGATGTATCTGAAATCCTGTCCGGCCTTAATATTTAACAAAACTTCGTATATCAAACGGATAACATTATCAACATCCTCTTTGTGGATCATCTCGACAGTAGTATGCATATAACGGAGCGGCAAGGATATTAATGCTGATGGTACACCATCATTTGAGTAGGCAAATGCATCGGTATCGGTACCCGTAGACCGTGATGAAGCCTGGCGCTGAAAAGGGACCCCTGCTTTTTGTGCTGTTTCGATAAGCAGCTTATTCAGGTTGTTTTGTACCGCCGGAGCGTATGATACTACCGGGCCACGACCGCACGCCAGGTCGCCCTGGGTTATCTTATTGATCATTGGAGTTTGGGTATCATGCGTAACATCGGTTACGATGGCTACATTCGGTTTAATTTTGTGGGCTATCATTTCGGCGCCACGTAAACCAATCTCTTCCTGTACGGCGTTTACAATGTATAAGCCAAATGGTAATTTTATATTGTTCTCTTTAAGTAAACGGGCAACTTCGGCAATCATAAAGCCACCGGCACGGTTATCCAGTGCCCGGCCCACATAATAACGATCATTAAGGATCATGAATTCATCCTCATAGGTAATAACACATCCAACATGGATGCCTAATTTTTCCACCTCATCTTTAGAGGTACAACCGCAATCCAAAAAAATATTTTTCAGCGTTGGGGCTTCCTCTTTTTCGCCGCCCGAGCGGGTGTGGATAGCAGGCCAGCCAAATACCGCTTTTACAATACCGTTATCAGTATGAATGTTTACTCTTTTTGACGGGGCTATCTGGTGATCTGAGCCGCCATTGCGAATCACGTAGATTAAACCATCGCTGGTAATATAGTTTACAAACCACGATATTTCATCGGCATGTGCCTCAATAACTACCTTGTAATCGGCTTTTGGGTTAATAATACCAACTGCGGTACCATAGTTATCTACATAATGATCATCAATATAAGGCTTTAAATATTCGAGCCATAATTCCTGGCCTTTCCATTCAAAGCCGGTAGGTGAGGGGTTGTTAATATATTTCTCGAAAAAAGACAGCGAAGTTTCGTTTACTATTGAAATATGTGGAGCGGAATCGGATTTTTTTTTAGCCATGTTTTTTTAGTAACCTTACATTGAGCAATAAGCAAATATAATAAAGTGACTGATAATGCACAAAATAACTTGCCATAATGGAAATAAATAAGTGTTTTTATTATAAATTTAATACTTCAATGTCTTAAATTAATGTTTTTTTAATTATTTGGTGAATTAAACCATTTGATTAATTATTTGTCATTAACTGTAAGTTTTACAGTAATCTGCAAATCCGGGTTATTTACAATAATTTTGATCTTTATTACCTAATTCATACCATATCGTGAAACGATTTGCTCCATTTTTTATACTGATAAGCGTTCTTTTAGTATCATGCAGCGTGCCGCAGTATGTTACCGTGCCTGTTAATTATGGTCCTAAGCTGGGCTTTAGGCATGATACCACTACCATTGTAATAATTAATCGTTTTAAGCCCGATTCTATAAAGGTAAGGGACAATAGGAAAAAGGCGGCGTTTAAGGCGGGTGCCTATACTGCTATTGCTACTGCTGCAGATCAGCTGAAGTATTTAAAGGGAGTGAACACCATAAAGCTGGCTGATTCTTTAAATTTAATGGTAAGCACCGATTCGGTAAAAATGCTGGCCGCTAAATATAAAGCGCATTATGTTTTAACGCTGGATAATTTTAACACGGGTATTTATGTAGATAACTCGATATATGATGGTAACCAGGTTGTTTATTATACTACCAAGGTTAAAAC
>NZ_JBFUKF010000527.1:0-2923 GCF_056400985.1 Mucilaginibacter sp. P4_G9
CTGCAAGAAAACTCATGGCTGCTATTGCCTGGTTGATCTCCTGGTAGGGATTAAACTCAGATAAGTTAAGCACTTCATCTTTCTGATGATCTATCTTGCTGGCGTCAAGTATATTATTAATAGTCTCCATTAACATCTGGGCAGCATGGTTCATAGAAGCAAGCCGTTTTTGCTGCTCGGGTGAACGAATGGTTTTATTTAAAATATAAATTGTTCCGGTAATGGTTGTAAGCGGATTACGGATTTCATGACTCATAATGGCCAGCAACTCCGATTTTTGCTCGGCAAGGGCAATGGCTCGTTCATTTTCTCCCAGGTAAAGCTCTTCTGCCTTTCCTGCCTTGCGGATGTAAACAAGAAGCAGGATGATGAAAATAAGAATCATGATAATGGCCACGCCGGTAAAATTGTTAAGCTCGCTTGTTGCAAGCTGGTACTGGGCAAGTGTTTTATTCCGGCTTAATTCCCAGGCATTAATATGAACATCTTTGAGCTCCTGTACCAACTGATGAAGCTGAATAACCAGGTTAAGGTTGGCGGCTATCAGCTGCTTGTTAGACTCGGTGAGGTGATTGTTTTCTTCATTTAATTCCCGTACTAATTGCTCAACCGATAGATTTTGCTTTCTGACTAAAGACCGTGTTACCGAATCGCTGATCTGCTTTACACGATTGACTGTAAGTACCCTTACAGCGGTACCTGCCTGGTTTTTATTATTAAACGCATCCTTCAAACGTTTAAACAAACCGTTTTTGCTGGCGGGTGCATTTATTTCTTTTACCAGTGTATCGGCGCCATTTTTCACATTGAAATGACGCCTGGTTTGATAACCGGCCGCAGCATTTAAATTACCCTGCCCTTTAATCCCCTGTATGGTTGTTGCGTTTAAAAGCGAATCAAACTTGTGCTTAAGTTCAAATACTTCTTTTGACATTGATAATTTACGGTCAAAAGTTTTTTCAAGCTCACCCTTACCCGCTGGAAAATATTTGGGGATATCAGCTTTATACTTATTAAGTATTGTATTAATCTGGTTGAAAACATTTGTAAGCTTTGTTTTATAGGACTCCAACTTTTCGGTGCCGCCGTATAAACTCGCTTTCTGAAAATCATTTTCTGCACTGTTTAAATCCAGCAAAACATTATTGATCTCCTGCGATTGCAGCGGGTCTTTATATTGCTGACCAAGGTTTTGCAGTTTTTTTGAAATTGAATTTCTCAGGAACAGGGAACCAGCGGTGATCAGGAAGGTAAATACCAGGAATATGATAAATATCCTGCGGTGATAATGTGTTGATCTTCCTTTTGTAACTCCTATATTTTTTAGCATCGTTGACTCGTTGTAAACAGGGGAAAATTGATTGGTTCAGGTATTGTTAATAAAAGGTCACCTACCGACGCCTTTTCGTTCAAATAACTTATAAAATTTCGCAAATATAGAAATTTCAACCTTATGCACTTTTTAAATATGCTCACATGAAAGGGAGAACGCTTAGCAGCTATTTAAATTTCATTCAGTAATATTTTTACGCATTCGTGAAACATATATCTCACCGCCATTGGCTGGTATCCGCTATGATGATCCTGTAAAAATGGCGAAAACGTATTGGGTTTGGAACCTAACTACGATTATGCCACGAGGTAAAATCCGGCGACGTTGAAGGAGAGAATGACAAATAGATGAAAGACTTATCGACGATCAAGACATAAACTACGGAATTATCAACCGGGTATAAGGGGGCACGTTTATATATGTACAGGATAAGCGGTTTCCTGTTTTGCCTCCGACAATACGAAAAAGCTTTGCATATTACCTACATCCGGCAATCCGGCCAGCTTCGTCATCAGCAGTACGTTGTATTCGTTCATGTCACTTATGGCTATACGGAGCAAAAAATCAAAAATCCCGGTCATATGGTAACATTCCATGATTTCGGGCAGCTTAACCACCTCCTGCTGAAAGGCCAGCAACGCATCCCGGGAGTGCTCCTTTAACTGTACATGCGTATAAGCGATAAGGCCCCGGCCAACCTTTTTAGGATCAATAATGGCCACGTAGCGTTTAATGTATCCCTCATCCTCCAGCCGCTTTATCCTAAGATGAATGGGGGTAACACTTTTATGCAGCAGGTAGCCAATCTCCTTATGTGTTATTTGCGCATCTTTCTGCAATAGTTGTATAATAGCAATATCGGTATCGTCGAGTTGATTGTTCTGCATGATGAATATAAGCTATGATGCTTTTGTTAAAAAAGGTTCCGCGTCATTAAAAGAAAGCACCCCGGCCTCCCGCATAAAGCACTCGGCCTTTTTTACCATATTAACCGAACCAATAAAAATTGGCGAACGCTGGTGCAGCTCCTGCACATCAAGCTCCAGTATCCTGTCTGTACCATTGGTTGCCCTGCCCCCGGCCTGCTCCAAAATAAAAGCCATTGGGTTACACTCATAAACAAGGCGCAGTTTGCCGTTAGGCGCAGCAGATGTAACCGGGTAAATAAAAATACCGCCCTTGATGAGGTTACGGTGCAGATCGGCCACCATAGAGCCAATGTAGCGCGAAGTATAAGGCCGGCTGGTACTCTTATCCTCCACCTGGCAATACTTTATATATTGCTTCACTCCTTTAGGGAAATGTACATAATTCCCTTCATTGATAGAATAGATGACACCATCTTCAGGAATCCGCATATCCGGGTGCGATAAACAAAACTCACCGATGGATGGATCGAGCGTAAACCCGTTCACGCCTTTCCCTGTGGTATAAACCAGCATGGTAGATGAGCCGTAAATTATATACCCGGCCGCTACCTGTGCCGTACCTGGTTGCAGCACATCGGCCAGGGTCGCCGGTTCTTCCAGGGATAATCTTCGGTAAATTGAAAAGATGGTACCAATGGGCACATTCACATCAATATTGGAC
>NZ_JBFUKF010000528.1:0-2889 GCF_056400985.1 Mucilaginibacter sp. P4_G9
GTTTGAATAGGCTATATAATCATTAAGCTGCTTAAAATTGGGTGCATATTTTTTTGCATTTTCAAACGATTGCCGGCCATTTGCGAAATCGGAGTTGTTTACAAACTCAAAGCCCTTACGTATATAAACATTGGCAAGGCAGCGTTTTGAATAATCAATTTCGGCCTGGTAGTTATAAATTTTGCTTTTAGCCGATAATTTATCCACCAATGCAGCGGTTTCTGCCAATAACGTTGCCGGCTGCCCGCTTGTATTGGTGGAATCGATATACAATATGCTGGCATTGATTAATGCCCTATAGGTGTTTTTTTTCAGATCAGATGAATCTGAACGGGTGATAATTAAGCTATCGGCAGATTTTTTTGCCGCTCTTAAATATTTCAGATCCTTGTTCTGTTTATAAAAAGCAAGGTTATTAACTACAACTTTTAGCGCTTCTGATTGCGCGAAGGCAAAAGTTGTAGTAATAAATGGTATTAAAACAGATAAAACAATTTTACGGCACTGCATATTTTTTATTCAGTTGGTTCGTCAGTTGTTGGTTCTGCGCTTTCTCCGGTTGCCTCATTTTCTGATGATCCTTCAGGGCTTTCAGTTCCATCCACGTTCTCATCATCTGGAGTTATTTCGGCATTTTCATCAATTTCCTTCTCTTCATCCTCGTCATGCTCAATTTTTGCTACCGAAGCAATTTCATCATTTCCTTTCAGGGTTATTAAACGTACACCTTGCGTAGCCCTGCCCATTGTGCGCAACTCGCTGATGGCAATACGGATTATAATACCCGATTTATTGATGATCATCAGATCTTCCTTATCAGTAACACCTTTTATGGCAACAAGGTTTCCGGTTTTTTCAGTAATATTTAAAGTTTTTACACCCTTACCGCCACGGTTAGTTACCCTGTAGTCGTCTATATCGGTACGTTTACCGTATCCTTTCTCTGATACTACCAACACCGTTGTTTCACTATCGTCGATACTAATCATGCCTACAACCTCATCGGTTTCGTCATCAAGGGTAATACCACGCACACCGGTTGCGGTGCGGCCCATTGGCCTTACAGTTGATTCATTAAAGCGGATTGCCCTGCCCGATTTAAGCGCCATTACAATTTCGCTGCTGCCGGTGGTTAAGGTTGCTTCCAATAATGAATCGCCTTCGTTGATGTTGATGGCGTTGATGCCATTTGCACGCGGACGTGAGTAAGCCTCCAGAGATGTTTTCTTGATAGTACCTTTACGGGTACACATGATAATGAAGTTATTCTCCAGGTATTCTTTATCCTTAAGACTGATAAGCTTGATGTAAGCCTTAATATTCTCTTCTTTAGGGATATTAATAATATTCTGGATGGCACGGCCTTTAGAGGTACGTGTTCCTTCCGGAATTTCAAATACCCGCAGCCAGTAACATTGACCAGATTCGGTAAAGAACAGCATGTAGTTGTGATTGGATGCAACCAGCAAATGCTCAATAAAGTCGGCATCGCGGCTATTGCTGCCGATAGAACCCTTACCACCCCTGCCCTGGCGACGATATTCGGTTAACGGGGTGCGTTTAATATAACCCTCGCGCGATATGGTGATCACCACATCCTCATCCTCAATAAAGTCTTCGGTTTGCATTTCGGCAGATGAATGAACCATTTCGGTCCTGCGCTCATCGCCATATTTTTCTTTAATTTCTAAAAGCTCATCCTTAATGATCTGCATCCTTAAGCCTTCATCAGCTAAAATAGATTTTAAATGCTCAATCAGTTTCATTAAAGCTGCATATTCATCTTTGATCTTATCACGCTCAAGTCCGGTTAACCGGCGAAGCGTCATATCCAAAATAGCACGGGCCTGCAGATCGCTTAAGCCGAACTGGCTCATCAAACCTTCTCTTGCTTCATCAGGAGTTTGCGAAGCACGTATCAGGCGGATTACCTCATCCAGGTGATCCAGTGCAATCAATAAACCTTCTAAAATATGCGCCCGCTTTTCGGCTTCAGATAGCTCAAATTTGGTACGGCGTACAACTACCTCGTGCCTGTGTTCAACAAAGTGATGGATCAGGTCTCTCAGGTTAAGCATCATCGGGCGGCCATTAACCAATGCGATGTTGTTTACACTGAATGATGTTTGTAACGCGGTGTATTTAAACAAATTGTTTAATACGATGGCTGCATTGGCATCGCGTTTAATTTCGTAAACAATGCGGATACCTTCCCTGCTCGATTCATCGCGGATAGCCGATATGCCTTCCAGTTTTTTATCATTAACCAACTCGGCGGTACGCTCAATCATTAAAGCCTTATTTACCTGGTAAGGTACTTCGGATACAATGATGCGTTCCCTTTCGCCGTGATGCATTTCAATTTCGGCCCTTGCGCGGATCACTACCCTCCCACGACCTGTTTCCAATGCTTCACGCGGACCCTCGAAGCCGTAAATGATACCACCTGTAGGGAAATCGGGCCCTTTAACGTATTTCATCAGTTCGGATACCTCTATCTGGCGATTATCTATCAATGCCATAGTAGCATCAATAACCTCCGATAAGTTGTGCGGGGCCATATTGGTGGCCATACCTACCGCGATACCAGATGCACCATTAACCAAAAGGTTAGGGAATTTTGCAGGTAAAACGGTTGGTTCCTGTAACGAGTCGTCGAAGTTTAACTGAAAATCTATAGTGTCCTTATTGATATCAGCCAGCATTTCTTCGGCCAGCTTTTGCAGGCGTGCCTCGGTATAACGCATTGCCGCAGGTTCATCACCATCAATAGAACCGTAGTTGCCTTGTCCTTCAACCAACAGGTAGCGCAAGCTCCATTCCTGGGCCATACGTACCATGGTATCATACACAGATTTATCACCATGTGGGTGATACTTACCCATTACC
>NZ_JBFUKF010000529.1:0-2886 GCF_056400985.1 Mucilaginibacter sp. P4_G9
TATGTCATTGCGAGGCACGAAGCAATCGCATGCTATACAGAGCGGACCTGTACAGTTCGCGATTGCCGCGCTGCGCTCGCAATGACATGGTTGTTGTGAGCCCCTAAAGCCAGCACGTCATCCCCATTTTTTCCAGGATTATCCTGGTGGTTACTCGCAATGACGCGCGGAATTGCGCTTCTCCTGATTCTCAACTCTTAATTCCTCTCCCGTCTCCTGACAATTAGATGATCTCAATTTTACAAAGCGATGGTACTATGGAGCAATAAACAGTTATATATTTGCTTAACGCTGTTAAATCATTTATCGCGTAAATAAAATGGCCAGTAAAGAACGTATTCAACGCTTAAAAGACGAAACCAGGATCAACATCCTGGATGCCGCGCTCCATATTGTAAAAGAGGAGGGATGGCAAGCGTTAAGTATGCGCAAAATTGCCGATGTAATAGAATATACGGCACCTATCATATACGAGTACTTTGCCAATAAAGAGGCTATCCTGCTTGAACTTGCCCGCAAAGGCTATCTTATTTTAGCGCAGGATTTGAGGACGGCTCATGAAAAACATCGCTTACCAGAAAAACAACTGGAAGCCATGTGGCTTGCTTATTGGAACTTTGCCTTTGCCAACAAGGAGCTTTACCAGATCATGTTTGGGGTAACTACAAATTGTTGTTGCGAGGAGATCAATAAGCTCGAAGAATCAGTAATGCCATGGGACCTGTTCACCGATGTGATTGGAAAAGTAATGCATATTGATAACCCTGCTTCTGATATCATCTGTACTAAATATTACACCTTTTGGTCGGTTGTACATGGTTTGGTATCTATCAACCTGTTAAGCCGCGGTTCATCAGACGATATTAATCGCCAGGTACTAACGGATACCATTACTGGCATCATCAAATCCATTAAACCGGATTAATTTTTTAACATAATTTTAACATCGTTAAACCATTTAACACTGTTAAGTAAACAAAAACAAATAACATCATCATGGATCTTAACTTTTACATAACATTAATAAACAGCATAAAACTATCTGATGCTACTAAATCTGCAAAGCACCATTAGCACAGCTAATTTTTAATTATATGGTTATCATTTAACCTTATTGCACACATATAATAATAACAAGAAAACAATTAACTCAATATATAACAACCGGCCGCAAGGCTATTTTTCACAAATCATCTATCACTTTAAAATTAATCATCATGAAAAGTATCACATTAGCGCTCTTAGCACTTACATTATATGGTTGCTCGCCCAAGCCGCAAACGCAGCAGGCGCCACCTCCACCAGCATTACCTGTAGCAAGTATAACATCAGGTAATCAAACAACTTACCAGGAATATCCTGCATCTATAGAAGGCACTGTTAACGTAGAAGTAAGGCCGCAGGTAAGCGGTGCATTAGACAAAGTATTTGTTGACGAAGGCGCCTTTGTAAGCGCTGGTCAGCCTATATTTAAAATAAACGATCAGCCTTACCGCGCAGCATTAAACAACGCTCTTGCAAGTCTGCATGCTGCGGAAGCTGCCCAGGGAAACGCACAACTGGAAGTAGATAAATTAACTCCATTGGTTGAAAACAAAGTAGTTTCTGATTACCAGTTAAAAACAGCAAAGGCGGCTTTCCAGGTTGCTAAAGCCAATATCGAATCGGCTAAAGCAAATGTATCAACCGCACAAATCAATTTGGGTTATACCCTCATTAAAGCACCTGTAAGCGGTTATATAGGTCGTTTGCTTAAAAAACAAGGAAGTTTAGTTACTCCGCAGGATGTTGAAGCATTAACACAGCTATCTGATGTACACGATGTGCATGTTTACTTCTCTTTAGGCGAAAAAGATTTTGTAAGTTTTAAAGAACAATATCCCGGCGAAACTTTGAAAGACAAGCTGAAACATTTACCATCAGTATCATTATTATTAGCTGATGGCAGCGAATACGCTAAACAAGGTAAAATAGATGTGATTGACGGCCAGTTTGATAAAAACACCGGCGCTATCACCATCAGGGCAAACTTTGCCAATCCGGATGGTTTACTACGTGCCGGCAACACCGGTAAAGTGCGCCTGAGCTTACACCATACCGATGCCTTGATTGTACCGGAATCGGCTACTGTTGAAATGCAGGATAAAGTATTTGTTTTTGCCCTTGCAGATAGCAACAAGGTGAAAAAAGTACCTATCAATATCATAGGCAAAAGCGGCGAAAACTACCTGGTTAAGGATGGCCTTAAAGCCGGCGACCAAATTGTGTTAAGCGGTATGGACCACTTAGTTGAAGGTACGGTAATAGCGCCTCAAAAAGCTGCCGATAAGGTTGCTGCTGTAGTTAATAAATAAGAATCAAGAGTTAGAATTTAGGTAAAAGGCGAAAGGCCAAAGGTGAAAGGTTTAATTGGTTGCCGTTTGTATCGTTCAATTACGAAATGATAAATAGCGTCTGATAAATCCGAAGTCAAAATTCCGAATTCCGAAATTAAAATCACAAAATCATGTTTCAAAAATTTATAGRAAGACCAGTACTCTCCACAGTGATCTCCATATTATTGGTGATAGTTGGTGTACTTGGTTTAACAAAACTGCCCTTAGAGCGATTCCCGGATATTGCCCCTCCGGCAGTATTGGTATCTGCTGTTTACCCGGGCGCTAATGCCGAAACTATTTTACGTTCTGTTACGCCTTCATTAGAAGAAGCGATTAACGGTGTGGAAAATATGACCTATATGACCTCAACCGCCAGTAACGACGGTTCGTTGGGTATCACCGTTTATTTTAAACAAGGTACCAACCCCGATCAGGCGGCTGTAAACGTTCAAAACCGTGTTTCACAGGCTACAAGCCAGTTACCTGCCGAAGTTGTGCAATATGGTAT
>NZ_JBFUKF010000530.1:0-2874 GCF_056400985.1 Mucilaginibacter sp. P4_G9
ATCTTTACTTTTACTGCACGCTGCCAATACCAATACGGATAGGCAAACCAGTGCATTTCTTAAATTTTTCATAATTAATCGGTTATTGTTATTTGTTTTAAAATTTGAATCTGAAACCAACCAGGAACCTGGCGTAAAATTTATCGTTTTCAACCGTGGCATAATTAGGACTATCCTGTATAGGCAACTTATTATTGCCACTATATGCCTTGTTTGATTGTTTTATTATTAATTTATAAGGAGTGTTAAGCAGGTTGTTAACCTTTATGTAGATGATGTAATGCTCACTAAATTCTTTCTGGGCAGAAAAATCGAGGTTAATAGTTGGTCGCTCCCAGTTATCCAGGTCTTTATATAACGAGAGCGTATTTATTCTTTCGCCTGTGTAAACCGCGGCTAACTGAGCATCTAATTTGTTCTTTGTGTTTTTATACAATAAAGAGAAGTTACCTACGTGTGCTGATTGCCCTTGCAACGGCCTCGATTGGTTTACTTCAATATTGTGAAAGCTGTTATCGGCAGGGTCAACATAAGTGAATTTTTTTGTTGAGTTAATTACCGAATGGGTGTAGGTATAATTACCAGACACGCCAATATTTCCGAAAAACTTCCTAAAAACGGCCTCTAAACCATAATTATGGGCTGTACCAAAATTGTAAGGACTAAGCGTAAGATTTGCAGAATAATCTGTTTGAACCAGCGCGTATTCGATAGGGTTTGTAATGGTTTTATAAAATGCACCAATCATAAACTGATCCAAACCGTTAGGGAATACCTCATACCTAAAATCGTAATTATCTATAACAGAATGCTGCAGGTGCGGGTTTCCCTGTATCGGGAAATTATCAGTTGCAAAACCGGTATTATCCTGGTACGGAACCAGATCAGAATACGCAGGTCTTAATACAGATTTAAAATAAGATAGTCTTAATGCCTGGTTATTGCTTAGTGCATATTTTGCGTTAATACCTGGCAAATAATCTGTATAGGTTATCGACGCCGATTTTCCTGCTATGGTTGCGGGTAAAGAGGAATCATATGACTGATCTGTATGCTCGGCACGTATACCAAATAATACATCAAAGCGATCATTAATAAAGTATTTTGCCTGCACATATCCTGCCTGGATGTTCTCTTTAAAGGTGTACACGCCGGGATTACTGAATGCTGTACCTAAAGCATCTGTATTAGGAATAAATTTGAACCGGGACGCGGGGATTGAAACATATTTTTGATAAGTTGAATCAGCATCGGGAACCGGGCTTAATTTGTATTGATTGTCATAATTGTCGCGGTTTTTATGCCTGGCCATACCACCAAAACCAATTTGTGTGGTATGATTGTTTATTTTGGTGTTATAATGCAAATTCAAATAACCGGAGATGTCCCTGTCGGTATTGCGGGTCCATTCACGAGTTTCTTTCTCGACTGAAATCGGCCCGTATGAGAGTGAAGTGGCGGTACCCGAGGCGTTAGGGCTAATTTGCTGCGTAGTATTAAACGCGGCATAATCTGGCAGTTGTTGTTTGGCCTGCGAATAAACCAACGACCAATCAGTAGTAAAAAATGATGCTAATTTATTGTTTCCGTGCAGTATTAAGCTATAAATGCTTTGCAAATTCTGCCGGGTTTGAATTTGATTATTGTTTTGAAAACCACCAATGTAGCCATTATAAGAATAGTTACCCAGAAGGATATCGTTGGTTAACCTTACCCGGTCTTCGTTTAGTTGTAGGTAAGTACCAAACAGGCTTACCGTATTATCCGCATTAAACTTATAGTCGATTGTTGAGATCAACCCCAGCCGGTTGGTTAAGGAAGAGTATTTCCGGGTTTGGTAATCAGGGAATACCTGCGTCATAGTTGCATTTGGGCCGGCAGCTGGCCCTAATGTAGCATTTTGAACTAATACCGAAGTGTTATTACCTGCATAGGTATTTTGATAAGTACCCGAGAAGATGACGCCTAATTTTTTATTTAAAAACCTGTTGCCAATAGTTAAACTAAAGTTGCTGTTAACAGGTGTTTTTTTTGTGCCTGTAATAAGGTTGTTGTAAGGGAATGAAGAAACGGGTGCATAAACACCATTCCCTATAATCTCGGCGGGCGACTGTTTATTTATTGAAGAGGTATTAAAGCTATCAAATGGCCTTTTAGAAAATAACTGGCTATAACCGGCGCCAACATTTCCCTCTAACCTGAATTCATCAGGAGCGGTTTTCATCACCATATTGATCACTCCACCGGAAGCATCACCTTCCATATCGGGTGTTAATGATTTTGATATTTCTATTCTTTCAACCAGGTCGGCTGGAAATATATCCAGTGGTACATAGCGGTTTTTATTATCAGGACTGGGTATTTTTACACCGTTTATTAACGTTGTATTATACCGTTTGTCCATCCCACGAATAATGGCGTATTGCCCATCGCCGGTATTACCCCTTTCTACAGACACACCCGAAACACGTGCCAGCACATTTGCAACCGTAATGTCGGGCGATATAGCGATAGAATTGGCCGAAACAATATTGACCAGGTTATCTGCCCGTTGCTCGGCTTTTTTTGCGTACCTGTCAGATTCTCTGCTGCCATTTGCCGAAATTGTTACCGTTTTTAGGCTGGATGTATTTGAAACGAGGTAAAAGTTTAGCTTTAAATCTACATTATCGCCAACTTGTACAGTTGTATCAATGGGTAAATACCCTATATAAGAAACTCTTACCCTATAACTTCCGGCTTTGATGTTATTTAGGGCGTATTTTCCATTAAGCATGGAAACCGATTTAATAGTGCCTGGTTTTAAGGCTACTGTAGCTCCTACAAGTTGTTCATTAACTACTTTATCAAAAACATACCCGGTTATAGTTGAAG
>NZ_JBFUKF010000531.1:0-2872 GCF_056400985.1 Mucilaginibacter sp. P4_G9
GATGATGATTTTGAGCCTGTCTGTTTGAAAGGAAAATATTGGGAGATTATCAAACTTGATCTTATTGAAGCCATAGAAGCTTATAGTGGAAATCCATAAATGTGGCATCTGTGATTGCCCGAAAACTATTGTGTGTAGGACAAAAAATAAACAATAAAGCTTAAAACTGCATTTAAACCTATAGCTTTGGGGCTAATCTATATTGAAATCGTAAACAAAGCTTAAAGCTGATCGTTATCTTTTTAAAATGTTTTATAAATCTGTTTTACTACTATCGTTCTTATTAGGTTTTCAATTGTCTGTAAAGGCAAATTTTGTATTCAATAACAATTCAATCGCGGCTTATAAAGCCATATATGAGTTAAAATTTAATGACGCTAAAAAATATATCCAGGACGAAAAATTAAGAAATCCGCAAAATGGCATTACTGTTCTGCTTGATAATTACGCCGATTATTTGCACCTGCTTACGTCAGAAAATAAAAATGAATATGAAAAATTAAAAGACCTGAAGTCGGACAGGATTGATGCAATAAAAGATAACGATGAAAATTCCCCTTATTATTTATTTGCCCAGGCCGAGATCTATCTTCAATGGGGAATGTTAAAAGCCAAATTTGGTGATTTTACCGCCTCTACCCTGGATTTAAATAAGGCTAAAAACCTGCTGAATGAAAACACTAAGAAATACAAAGATTTTTTACCCAACCAAAAAAGCCTGGCTTTACTGGATGTGATCTTTGGAGCCATTCCATCTAACTTAAGAGGGATAGCGAATTTTTTTGGCATTCGGGGGGATATCGCAAGCGGCTATAAACAGCTGGAAAAATTCAGAACTCAGATAACAGGCTCACCATATAGTTATTATAACGATGAGGCTGTTTTTTTGCTCTGTTTTACTGATATAGATGTATTGCACAGCAGGAACAACTATGCGCGCCTGGCGCAGTTATTAGATGGGATGGCTGATAAAAGCCTGTTGAAAGCTTATTTGCAAGGCTATGTTGCCTACAAAACCGGGCATAACGATGAGGCTATTAATTACCTTCAAAACGCACCAAAATCAGCCCAGTATCCTGCATTGCCGGCAATAAGTTATTTGTTGGGTAATGCAAAATTATGCCGAATGGATACTGATGCCAATGTTTACTTATTAAGATTTTTAAAAGATACCAGGGGGATCAATTATATTAAAGACTCCTATCAAAAACTGGCTTACTATTATCTTTTAAGGAATGATTTAAACAATTACAATAATTATATAAAGCTGACGCGTACCAAGGGATACGCCACCGACGAAAAAGACAAACAGGCTTTAAAGGAAGCCAATGATGTTAAACCCGACCTTGAGCTTTTAAAAGCAAGGTTGTATTTTGATGGTGGCTATTATAACAATGCATTGGTGCAATTAAAATCAAAACAGGTAAATGATCTTAAAAATATAAGGGATAAAATTGAGCTCTATTACAGGTTTGGACGTACGTATGACCGTATGAATGTTTTCAATGATGCTTTAACCAACTATCAAAGGGCCATTAACATCGGCAAAAAGGAAACCTATTATTATGCGGCCAATTCGGCATTGTTCTCTGGTGTTATTTACGAACAGAAAAAGGATTATAAAAAAGCTGCTGAGTATTACAACCAGGCCTTGCAGATGAAGAACCACGAATATCAAAACAGTATAGATACCCAGGCTAAAGAAGGCCTGAACAGGATAAATCATTAATGGAAGTTAAGAATCAAGAGTCAAGATACAAGAATCAAGAAAAAGTATTGGTAATCCGCGCGATCATAAAAGCTATTAATAGGCAGGCTTTTTAAATGGAGCCAGGTAAAAAGAGCCTTTTTATCAGGGAAATCGCTTTTAAATATCTATAATATTTTTTGGCTAAAGCCATAACTCATTTCTGCCAATTTAACCGTTGGCTGAAGCCCAACGGCAATGATTTAAGGACTGATCCCGTTTAAGGTAGCTAAAAGTTCATTGCCGTCCCATTTATGGGACGGTAGCGAAGGAACAAAAAGCGGCTTCAGCCAAAATTTGCCATGCAGATATTTTAAAAGCGATTTCCCTGGCCCTTTTATCAGCACTTCAAATTATCGAAATAAAGATAAGTGCATAATATCTAAACTTATAGCCTGCTAATAACCGGTTCGCAATGCTTATCTTGATTCCTGACTCTTATTTAAAATACAGGTACAGGTTATTATTTAATGGTAAATGGGGCCAAACTGTTTATAGAATTGCAATTTAAAACTTACATTTGAAATACAGATTCACTGTTGAGTATAATAATGTATTGGTAAGTTATTGTTCCGAACCACAATTTGATTTATGTTGATTTTAATCATCCATTGGTTAACGTAATGCAATATTGAAAATACATCTACCGAAATAACTTTTAATTGATACGTAAAAAATCGTTTACCAAATGGTTGAAAAAAAGATATTGATAACCGGAGCAAGCAGGGGTTTGGGCCTGGCAATATCAAAAATACTTTCAAAAGAATATACTTTAATATTACATGCTACCCGCAAAGAAAGTTTTACCCATATTGAGCCCGGAACCCATTTACTTTGTGCCGATTTGAGCGACCGGCAGGAACTTAAAGAGTTTTGCACCCGCTTAAAAAAAGAGCATGGGGATGCCCTTGTAGCCGTAATTAATAATGCGGGCATAACGTTAGACAAATCTTTAATTTACCAGCCCGAAAACGATATTGACAGGATTCTGCAGGTAAACCTTAAGGCCCCTGTCATGATCTGCAAGGCTGCAATGAAAATTTTCACGTTAAAAAAACGGGGTGTAATTATCAATGTAAGCTCTGTTGTTGGCGAAACAGGCAATGCGTTCCAGGCGGTTTATGC
>NZ_JBFUKF010000532.1:0-2848 GCF_056400985.1 Mucilaginibacter sp. P4_G9
AAGCAATCCCATACTTACAAAGCGGATTTGCATATTGGGGATTGCTTCGTTCCCCACAATGACGTTATTAATTATTACATCTTATATCTAACAAAATGGCAGGCAATTCATTTGGGCAAGTATTCAGGATAACCACTTTTGGCGAGTCGCATGGCGAAGCTATCGGGGTAATAATTGACGGCTGCCCTGCACAATTAGTGGTTGATATTGATTATATACAGGGCGAACTGGATAAACGTAAACCCGGCCAGTCAAAGATCACTACGCAGCGTAAAGAAAGTGATACGGTAAAGATCTTATCGGGTGTATTTGAGGGTAAAACCACGGGTACCCCTATTGCCATGCTTATTCCGAATGAGGATCAGCGTTCAAAGGATTACACCCATAATGTGGATGTATTCCGTCCGTCGCATGCCGATTATACTTATCAAACCAAATATGGCATCCGCGACCATCGTGGCGGAGGGCGCTCCTCGGCCCGCGAAACCGCAGCACGCGTTGCTGCCGGGGCATTAGCAAAACTATTGCTTAAAAGCCAGGGAATAGAGATTGCCGCCCATGTTAGCAGTGTAGGTAAGATTGAAGCACCTAATGTTAATATCAGTAATATCCAGGAATTTATTGACGAACGGGAAAAAAACATTGTTCGCTGTGCCGATCCGGCTACAGCTGAGGAAATGGTAGAATTTATTGATAGCGTGCGCAAGGATGGCGATACGGTAGGCGGTAAAGTAAGCTGTTACATAAAAAACTGCCCGGTTGGCCTGGGCGACCCGGTTTTTGATAAACTGCACGCCGACCTGGGTAAAGCTATGCTAAGCATCAATGCCGTACATGGATTTGAATTTGGATCGGGCTTTGCCGGCAGCGAAATGCGGGGATCCGAACATAATGACATCTTCGTTAAATCGCATTTAGGAGATATAAGTACCATCACTAATTTTTCGGGTGGTATCCAGGGTGGTATCAGTAATGGCATGCCTATAGAGTTTAAGGTAGCATTTAAACCGGTTGCTACCATCATGAAAAACCAGGCTACTATTGATAGTGAAGGTAACGCCGCCGAAATATCGGGTAAAGGCCGTCATGATCCTTGTGTGGTGCCGCGCGCTGTGCCTATTGTTGAGGCCATGGCTGCCTTGGTACTGGCCGATCATTGGCTGAGAAACAGGAATTCGATTTTGCCAAAGGGAGAACTTTAATAAAACATTGTTCGGTTTAATCTTCTGCAAACATTTGTCACGGTCTTAACAGTTGAATATTATTTGATTTTTTTGTAAATTTGTATATAACTAAACAGGGCACTTATCTTCTAAGATAAACGCCCTGTTTCATTTAAAATGAAAGCTCTTTAAATTCATTACTTCATATATAACCATCTGATTACAAATACAATAACCATAATTAAGCGGTTATCAAAGGGAAACCAAAGGGGGTATGGCAGGTACTTGTAAGGTGATCCGCAGGTGCCTRAAAGGTGTGTCAACGGTGTATGCAAAGTACCGTTTTTGAGTTCCCAAAAGTACTTCAAAAAGTTTTCCGGCCTGAATAAAAAATGTTCATTTTTTTGCTAATGTTGATAGTAAAATGGCAAAGCTATAGGCGGGTATTGCCTATCTTTACAGGGCAATGCTTACCCTTCTTATTCAATCATACAAAAAAGCCTATAGCGGTCTATCTAAAAACAGCTGGTACCTTAGCCTGGTGATGTTCATTAACCGGAGCGGTACTATGGTTGTGCCCTTTATGAGCATTTACACCATCCAGCAGCTGCATTTTACCATTGTACAATCTGGATGGATCATGGCTATTTTTGGCATTGGAGCTATTTCCGGGGCATTTATTGGAGGGCGACTGTCGGATAAAATTGGCTTTTATGATATCCAGGTTGGCTCATTGCTGCTTGGCGGTGTAATGTTTATTATTTTAGGTTTTCAGCATACTTTTATAAGTGTTGGCATAGGCACTTTTATTTTGAGCATTTGTAATGAATCCTTCAGGCCGGCAAACTCCGCCGCTATAGCGCATTACAGCAGCGAACAAAATACAACCCGCTCATACTCCCTAAACCGGCTGGCTGCCAACCTGGGCTGGGCATTTGGTGGAGGATTAGGTGGTTTATTAGCTTCATACAGCTACCATTCGCTTTTTTGGGTTGATGGTTGCACCAATATTTTTGCCGGGTTATTACTATTAATATTGATGCCACGGTCAAAGATTAAAAAATCAGTAAAAGCAATTACGGAAGCTGTTATATCAAAATCCGCCTATTCAGATCACATTTACCTGGTATTTATATTATTAGGCACATTGTTCTCTATCTGCTTCTTCCAGTTTTTTATCATGCAACCTGTATTTTATAAAATACAATGGCATTTTAACGTTCGTTTTATAGGTTTCCTCCTGGCATTAAACGGAATAATCATCGTGCTTATTGAAATGATTCTGGTACATAAACTTGATGGCAAAAGAGATCCCCTTACCTATATCAGGATTGGTGTTTTAATTTCGGGCTTAAGTTTTGTATTATTGAATATATTGCCTCATACTGCTTTTGTGGCTATATTCATTGTTACATTAATGACCCTGGGCGAAATAATCAGCATGCCCTTCATGAACACATTTTGGCTTAGCCGCACCACGAACAGTAACCGTGGTGAATATGCAGGCCTTTACAGTATGTCGTGGTCTGCAGCACAAATCATAGCGCCGGCGGTTGGAAGCCAGATTATTGCCTATGGCGGCTTTGATACATTATGGTGGGTATTAGGAGGCGTATGCCTGTTTGTATCCTCCGGGTATTACTTTTTAAAAAAATTCAACATGAAAAACATAGAAGCTGTTTTCA
>NZ_JBFUKF010000533.1:0-2805 GCF_056400985.1 Mucilaginibacter sp. P4_G9
TCGGAAGCGTTTTTTTTGTGAGCTGATATTAATAGCAAACAGTAGGATTTTTAATTTGGTTACTACAAATATTTAGCAATAAGCTTGATTATTTATCGCCAAATAAAAGAACCTGGCGACAACGCCGATCCTATTATATTCAATGAACATTATCACGCAAAGCTTTAATCTCATCGTGTGCATCAAGCACTTCATCCTGTTGCCTGATAATTATCTCGCGTAAAAAGGCGGGAATATATTCTTCATTTAAAGCCATTTTATATGCTTTTACAATTGCATCTTCGCCATACTCACATTCTTCTAAAATATCATGTGTATCATGAGCTGTAAAGGCAGCCTTAACATCTAACCAGGAACGGTGAATTTTGCCACTCGTTGTAGTACTGGTTTCAATGTCTACACCCAAAACTTCAACCTCTTTACCTAATTCGTTTTTATAACGATTGCTACTGTCAATCAGGCTAAGGAAAAGTAACCTCAAATCTGTCTCATCATCCTTCAGATCTTTAAGAGCGCGCCTGTACCCTTCGATACGATCGTTATTGATCTGGATTAAATCATTTAAAACTTCTGCAGTTGCTTTTGAATTTTCCATGGTAATTAATGTTTTTATTCCAATAAACATACTAATAGTTAATTTGTTTAACTAATTAATTAAAACATCTCTAATTACCTCTTTAAAACCCGTTTCTTTACGATTTTCCCCGGAACAGAGAGATCAGCCATACTACAATCAATATAACTACAATCACAGCTATAATACCAACAATGGCACCAGCCTTAAATATTCCTTCAATTACCGAGCAGCCACTTAAAGCAAACATGACCAGCACGATCAATAATAAATGCGCGTTTTTCATAATTATGTTTTTAGTTTATTTTGCAGAGGCGAAAATAATTGTGCTCCGCCTTGTATAAATAAATACAACAATCAGGCCTTTTTTAATAAACAGTTTTTTCCAGGGCCGGATACCTCATCGCTAAATAAACAGGCTAAACTTTGTTATAACCCTGTTAAGCAATGTATAGCAGAATATACACTGTTAAATCCTCAATAAAAAAATGTGTTAAGTAAAGAAATCTTAGTGTAAAGACTTTTACCGACATATGATTAATTTTGCCCGCTACTAAACAGGCTATGGGTAAATTACTTTTTTCGATAAACAACGCGACAGTAAGATTTTTAAACAGTACTTTGTTCAGGGATCTTAACTTCAAAATAAATAAAGGTGAAAACTGGGCACTTATAGGCCCAAGCGGCTCGGGCAAAAGCGCTTTACTGCAAACCATAGCCGGCCGCTTTAATATCACAGGCGGCAGCGTTACCTGGCATTTTGAAGATGAGCTTTTACACAAATTACCCGCGGCCGATGGCATTAGTGTTAAAACAAAACTGATAGCTCTTGTCGAACCCAGGCATCACTTCCATAATTTATCAAACACTACCGATTTTTATTACCAGCAACGCTATAACTCCTCCGATTCGGAAGATGCTTTGACAGTTGATGATTATCTATTGTTTGTTAATAGTACACCCCACGCCAACACATGGTGGACACCCGACAAAGTGCTTAACCTGCTCAACCTGCAGCAACTGCGCGATAAACAATTAATAAAACTTTCAAACGGCGAAACCAAACGCCTTATGCTGGCAGCTGCCTTGCTAAAGAACCCGGTATTGCTATTATTGGATAACCCGCTAACCGGGCTTGATGTAAAAACCCGGCAAGAGTTTAATGGCGTTATTGAGCAAATCACCTCATCGGGTATCAATCTCATTATTGCTACATCGGTACACGAAATTMCTGAGGCTATTACACATGTTGCAGTGTTAAATAATGGCGCCATTATCCATGAAACCGCCAAGGCTGATTTCGATCCCAGCCAGTTTAACCAGGAAGTTCCCGATAATATAGATATTACCGAACTAAGTGCGCTACTTAACATTAATAAGCCCGCCATTACATACAACCAAATTGTGAAAATGGAAAGGGTGCATATCCAATATGGCAATAAGGTAATACTGAACAATGTAGACTGGGAAATTAAAACCGGCGACAGATGGGCACTGCTTGGGCCAAACGGAGCAGGCAAGTCAACGCTATTGAGTTTAATTAATGGCGATAACCCGCAGGCCTATGCAAACAGTATTATTCTTTTTGATAAAAAGCGGGGCACCGGCGAAAGCATCTGGGATATAAAAAAGAAGATAGGTTTTGTATCGCCCGAGCTTCACCAATACTTCCCTACGGATAACAGCTGCCTCCAGGTGATCGAATCGGGATATTATGATACACTTGGCCTGTTCAGGCCAAGTAATAAGGAACGTACCGATGTAGCCCTCCGCTGGATGAAAGCGCTTGAAATTGATCAGCACGCACGTCACCTGTTAAAAAACATACCGGCCAGTGCCCAGCGCTTATGCCTGCTGGCCCGCGCGTTAATAAAAAATCCTTCCTTACTAATTTTTGATGAACCCTGCCAGGGTATGGACGATCATCAGCAACTTCATTTTAAAAAACTGGTTGATACTATTTGCAGCCTCAGCAACGTAACCCTTATTTATGTAACCCACTACCAGCACGAAATACCAAATAGTGTTAATAAGGTATTGCAGTTAGATAATGGAAGGATAGTTTAATAGTTTATAGATACTCCGGCGAACAAAAAAGTTAAAAATCAAAACGATACATTTAGTATATTGTTGCCACATCTTTTATTCACTTTCGCGTGAAAACCCAGGTCACTTAATAGTACCGGAAGGGAAATACAGCGCCCCAATGGGGCGTACAAACCCACTATGGC
>NZ_JBFUKF010000534.1:0-2795 GCF_056400985.1 Mucilaginibacter sp. P4_G9
ATTTAACGTTGGTAAAACCAGTTATAGCGGAACGATGGATGCATCAAAGAAAGTATTAAAATTAACCTCATCAGGAGCAACAGTTAACTTCAACAAACAATAATTTAACGTTGGTAAAACCAGTTATAGCGGAACGATGGATGCATCAAAGAAAGTATTAAAATTAACCTCATCAGGAGCAACAGTTAACTTCAACAAACAATAATTGTTTATAAACCGTTTTGTACCCCAATAACAGATCATCCTTGCGGTATTGAAGCTATTAATCTTTTTGTGTAATCTGCTTTAGGGCGATAGTAAATATCATCGGGGTATCCTGTTTCAATGATCTCGCCTTTATTCATTACCATCATGCGGTCGGATATATGTTTGATTACGGCAAGATCGTGCGAGATGAAAATATAGGTCAGCTTAAACTCCTGCTGTAACTCGCGGATGAGGTTAAGCACCTGTGCCTGTACCGAAACATCCAACGCCGAAACGGATTCATCGCAAATAATAAATTTAGGTTGCAGGGCCAACGCCCTGGCTATCACGATACGTTGCCTTTGTCCGCCCGAAAACTCATGCGGAAAACGGTTGAAATGTTCTGGCAGCAGGTTTACTCTTTCTAATAACTCCAAAACATGCTTTTTGCGTTTTGTATTATTGGCATAAAACTGGTGTACCTGTAAAGGTTCCATTAAGGATTGACCAACCGTTAGTCGTGGATTTAAAGAGGAGTAAGGATCCTGGAATATGATCTGGATGTTCCGCCGGATCTCGCGCAGGTCGTTTTTTTTCAAACTTCCTAAATCTGTGTTTTCAAAGCTGATATTACCTGCGGTAGGTTCTATTAACCTTAAAATAGATCTGCCCAAAGTGGTTTTGCCACAACCTGATTCACCTACCAGGCCAAGTGTTTCGCCGGGAAAAACTTCGAAACTTACATTATTAACAGCTTTAACCATATTTGCCGAATGCCCAAATAACCCCGTTTTTACCGGGAACCATGTAGAAAGCTGATCTATTTTAAGTAAGGGCTGCTGCTTATAAAGTTCCTTTTTTCGTTCGGCTATTTCCTGCTCAGGATAGTAATACAATGCCCTGATGTTTTCTATTGTCACTGATGATTTATTACCAGCACCATCAACATCAAAAAAATCGGCTACAACCGGAAGCTTTTTTAAATGTTGATTTGGTGAAGGTCGGCAAGCCAGCAAGCCTCTGGTATAAGGGTGTTTAGGGTTTGCAAATAAGTCACCTACTTTAGCTTCCTCCACAATTTCGCCTTTATACATCACCATAACCCGGTCTGCAATTTCTTTTATCACGCMTAAATCATGCGATATGAATATCAAACTCATATGCCGAACGGTTTTTAGATTAAGCAAAAGTTCAATGATGGTTTTTTGTACAGTTACATCCAATGCAGTTGTAGGCTCATCAGCTATCAATATCTCTGGGTTACAGCACAGTGCCATCGCTATCATTACCCGTTGCTTTTGGCCACCCGAGATTTGGTGCGGATAGCTATCAAAAATAGCCTCGGGGCGGGGGAGTTTTACCTCGTTAAAGAGTTCGAGGGTTTTCTTTTTTGCTTCGGTTTTGGATACTTTTAAATGTAGTTGGATAGCCTCGGTAAGCTGATAACCACAGGTAAGTACCGGGTTAAGCGAGGTCATGGGTTCCTGGAAGATCATAGCCATCCGATTGCCGCGGATGTGGCGCATATCAGCTTCGGAAATTTTGCAAAGGCTTACATCATTTAAAAGCACTTCGCCGCTAATTACTGTTTGATGCTCATTCAGCAAACGCATCAGCGCAAGCGAAGTAACCGACTTACCAGAACCAGATTCACCAACTATACCGATAGTTTCACCTTTTTTTAAATTAAAGGATATGTTTTTTACTGCAGAAAATAAGCCATCTCCGGTTTTAAAACTAATTGCAAGGTTTTTTACTTTCAGCATTATTGCCCTACTATGGTTATCATTTCATCTTTAATTAATTCTTCGCCCCGGTAACGCCTTATCAGTTGCGCTGTGGCTACCACATCTTTTTGACAATAGGTACAAATTCGGTCGAGCTGGTTTTCGTTCCAATAAACATGCCCCACCATGCTGCCGTCAATATCATCTTTCGATGTAGGAATATCAAAAATAGCAGTAAGCAGGTTTAGCGATGTGTAATTTTTATAATCACCAAATTTCCACAGTTCCATGGTATCCAAATGGATTATTTCCCATGGCTTTTTGCCCGCGAGCTGCAATTGTGGCGGAAAAGGCAGGCCATTGATCAATAACCTGCGGCACATATACGGGAAATCAAATTCTTTACCATTATGTGCCACCAATATTAAATTGGCAGGCTGATTAAACAGCATTGCAGAAAATCGGGTTAAAAGATCTTTTTCATCGTGCCCGGCAAACGACTTAATGCGTAATCCGGTATCCTTGCCCGCGGTAAATATCCCGGCAGATATGCAGACAATCTTACCAAATTCGGCCCAGATACCTGCACGCTCGTAATAATCTTCGGGGGTATCATCCTTACGCTGATATTGCGTTTTTAGCTCCCATAGTTTTTGCATGTGTTCGGGCACCTCATCGTGGGTACTGTATTGTGGTACCGTTTCAATATCAATTACCAGTAAATTGTGCAGATCATACTGTTCAAGCATGCGGGATTATATTTATTGAGCCAATATAATAATTTAAGTTTTGAGTAATGGGTTTTGATGGATGAGATTACACGGCAATTACCAATCGTACCCTTATCATAAACCTTCCACTCACTTACGACGTCCTTACCAC
>NZ_JBFUKF010000535.1:0-2790 GCF_056400985.1 Mucilaginibacter sp. P4_G9
GATTACAACAGAGAATGGTGCTTTGAGTGCATCCGATGCCGCTCCCGACAATAATTTAAAAGAATAAAAATCAAAGAAACCCGCATCTGCAAACATCAGTTTACTTTCTGCAAACTTATTTTCGGGTGATTTTGGATTGCTCACCACCAATGGCCTGAAATAAGTCATCGTACGCATGTAATCCTCCACCACAGGATTATTTTGTTTTACAATAGGCCCGGCAGCGTAACTCATGTAAGCCATATTCATGACATTTCCCCCCACCTTTATAGATGCCCGGAGGTTATAAATCCGCTTCCCGTTTTTGTGAAAACTATCGTAACTCATTTCATGGGTTACATACAGCATAATCATGATACAAACTGCAAGCCCCACGGCCAAACCCGTGATATTGATAAAGGTAAAACCCTTATTCCTGCTCAAACTCCTGAAAGCTATTTTGATGTGATTACTTAACATATGTTAGTTCATTGGTTCACTGGTTCATTAGTTCATTAGTACTTGTCGCTGATAAACGGTTTGTTATTGTAGACAGTCTCGTCATTGCTTATCGCGAGCAACAGTTGTCACCCCACTCACTACTCACTCTTCAAGCTTTTTACCGGGTTGGCCAACGCCGCTTTGGTTGATTGTATACTAACCGTAATGGCGGCTACCAATAATGCGGCAGCACCTGTTATGATAAACACCCACCATTGTATATCAATACGATAAGCGAAATCCTGCAGCCATTTGCTGGATATGTACCAGGCTATTGGCGATGCGATAACGGTGGCTATAATCACCAGTGCTAAAAAATCTTTTGCTATCAGCAGGATAATATTCATAACGCCTGCACCCAATACTTTACGAATACCAATCTCTTTGGTACGCTGCACTACGGCAAAGGCTGTTATAGCAAACAACCCTAAACAGGCCAGTATAATGGCCAGCGCTGAAAAAGTGGTGAATACCCCTGCTGTACGTTGTTCGGTGCGGTATAGGGCGTTGTAATTATCGTCCAGAAAATGGTAATCATATGGCCTGTGCGTAACGTGGTCTTTCCATACCTTACCAATCCCGGTTATTATTTGAGGTGTGTTATTGCCGTTAATCCTAATAAACAACTTGTGCAGTTGCTCATTATCCAAAAACAGGATGAGCGGGGTAATAGGATCATGAAACGTTTTAAAATTAAAATCTTTAATAACACCTTTCACAACACCGGGGTTACCTTTTGATATGGTTTTGCCTATGGCCTGCTCCGGTGTCCACCCTAAGGCTTTTACAGCCGATTCATTCATGATAAAAGAATAGTGATAGTTTTTGTACTTATTGGTGGTATCCATTTGCAGCAAGTCGGYACGGGTATAATCGCTGCCCGCGGTTAAGCTCAGTTGCATAGTTTTCACAAAATCCATATCCACCGGTATGGCGGTCACCGAAATACTTTTGCCATCATTGGTACTGATACCATCGCCCCAGCCTACATTAATAGGCTCGTCATTTGCAGCGGCTACAGATTGCACACCCGGAATGGCCGCCATTGCTTTTTTCAGGGCTTCGAGTTGTGGCCGTATCTTATGATCTACAGGTAAAACTACTACGTTGCTTTTATTGTAGCCAATATCCTTATTGCGGATATAGGCCAACTGTTGCAATATCACAATGGTAGAGATGATTAGAAAAATAGAGATCACAAACTGGAACACGATGAGCGATTTGCGTACACTTTGACCTGAAGTAAACGAGAAGCCCGATTTAAGTATCTTCACCAGTTTTGCGTTGGATAACAATAACGCAGGGTACGCCCCTGCCGCAAAACCCACCACTAAACTTAATGCCACCAAACCACCAATTACAGCCGGGTTAAATAACACCATTATTTCCAATTGCTTGCCCGATATCTGGTTAAATAAAGGCAATACCAAACCTGCCAAAATCATAGCAAATACTGATGCTATTGCGGCGGTAAAAACCGACTCAGCTATAAACTGCCAAAATAATTCGCCATTACCGGCGCCCATTACCTTGCGTATGCCTATCTCGGCACCGCGTCCGGCCGATTGGGCTATGGCCAGGTTTATATAATTTACGCAGCCTATCAATAGTATCAGTATAGCTACAGCCAAAAGGATATAAATGTAAGTGATACTGCCGGTAGGCTCAAATTCGTATGGTATGCCAGAGTGGAGGTGAATAGCTGTTAGTGGTTGCAGGTTGTAAGTAAGGTAATGTTTCCCCTCCATCTTAAGCTCTTTTTTGCTAACCGTGTTTACCATGTAATCGGTTAGTTTAGCTTGAAGCGATTTGATATTAACTTTATCATCAATAAGCAAATAAGTCATGTTACTTGCCGACCACCATTGCTCGGGCCCGTTATCGGTAATGTATAAGCTAAAAGGCACAACAAAATCAAACTGAATTTGCGAGTTTGACGGAACGGTTGCCGCAACCGCCGCCACCGTAAAGTTTTTTGAACCAACTGATAAAACTTTGCCCAAGGCATCCTGGTTACCAAAATACTTTTTTGCCGCGTTTTGGGTAATCACTATTTTATCAGGCGCGTTTAAAGCCGACCGCGCATCGCCCTGGAGCAAGGGGAACGAAAACACGCTGAAAAAATTGGCATCGGCATAAAATACCTTTTCTTCAAACACCTGGTTGTGGTAACTTATTACCATAGGATATTTAAAGGTGCGTACATATTCCTTCACGCCCGGAAACGTCCTTTTAAATTGCGGGCCTGCCTTTGTACCACTTAAAGCAATATTTTTAGTTACGTCGGACGAATTATACTCCATCGTAGCC
>NZ_JBFUKF010000536.1:0-2788 GCF_056400985.1 Mucilaginibacter sp. P4_G9
ACTTAACTTAACATAATGCCACTCACCACTCACCACTCACCACTCACCACTCACCACTCACCACTCACCACTCACCACTCACCACTCACCACTCACCACTCACCATTGTAACTTTCCCATAACTAATTTTAATAAACGGGCAATTTTGAGCATATTTAGTGCATAACAAGGTTGATATGCGCAAAATTTTACTGATTATTTTTTTATCAGCAATCTGCTTCAGTGTTTCTGCTCAAAAAACTTCAAAGAAATCATTGGATCATTCCGTTTTCGATGGATGGCAAAGTATTAGCGGTCAGCGGATAAGTAATGATGGTAAATGGATACTTTATGTGATAAAACCACAGGAGGGTGATGCCGAACTGGTGATCACCAATTCAAAAAATACCGGCAAGATCCATATCCCCAGGGCTGATACCGCCCGTTTCACAAGCGATGGCAAATTTGCTGTATTCCAGATAAGGCCATTTTTTAAGGATACCCGCCAGGCTAAGATCAGGAAGAAAAAACCAGCCGAATTCCTTAAAGATACCCTGGGTTTTATCTCATTGACATCACAAGGCATCACAAAAATTCCCGCAGTAAGAAATTTTAAAATAGCCGAGAACGCCGATGTTATCGCCTACCTTGCCGCCGGAGATACACTAAAAAAGCCCGCATCCGGTGATACTTCAAAAAAGGCGGTAAGTACAACTATCGCCCCGCCAACCCGTGAGGGGGCTGATTTGACCGTAAAGCAATTAATGGGCAAAACAACCCGCACCTTCAAATACGTTACCGAATACCAGCTAAGCAAAAACGGCAAGCTACTGGCATTTGCCGTTACTGCGCCGGTAAAACAACAGGAAATTGTTTCGGGATTATATGTATTTGATATCGATAAAAACACGGTTAAAGTTATCAGTACAGGCAGGGGCAATTACCATAGTATCACTATTGATGATGCCTGTCGCCAGGTAGCTTTTACCGCCGAGAAAAACCCCGAGAAGGCCTTGGTAAAGCCATTCAAACTATATTATTATAACCTAACCAGGGACAGCGCCACGGTGATTGCCGCGGAAGGCCTGGAAGCGATGCCCGCTAAATGGGCGGTAAGTGGTGACGGAAAAGTTTATTTTAGTAAAAATGGGGCTAATTTATTTTTCGGGACTGCTCCTATACCGAAACCCGCCGATACTACTATTGTTGATTTTGAAGTGGCTAAACTTGATATCTGGAACTACAAAGATGATTACCTGCAGCCGCAGCAGCTTAAAAACCTTCAAACCGAACTTAGGCGAAGTTACCTCGCGGTTATCCGCCCGGAAGATCCCGAATCAAAACAGCTACAATTAGGCAGCAAAGCTATACAGGAAGTTTTTGTAGCCGAAAATAAAAATGCAAGATATGTTTTAGGTGTTACCGATACCGGCGCACGCGTACAATCACAATGGGAGGGCGATACCAAACAACAAGCCATTTTAATAGATACCAAAAGCGGTAATAGACGATTGATCAGTGAAGGGATAAAAGCACATTATAAGATCTCCCCTGATGGGCAATATGTGACCTGGTTCAATTTTAAGGATCAGCAATGGTATGCGTACTCCATTGCTACAGGTACCAAAATCAACCTGACCAAATCAATCGGCACAAAAATGGGCGATGAGCTGAATGATGTACCCAACTATGCCTCGGATTACGGTTTAGCCGGATGGACAAAGGACGACAAAGCTGTATTGATCTATGATCGGTATGATATCTGGAGCATCGACCCTGCAACTGGTATTGCAACCAACTTTACCAATGGTATCGGTCGTAAAAACAAATTGATCATCAGGTACGATATGACCGATCCTGAACAAAAATTTATTCCGTCAAAACAGGTAATGTGGCTGTTAGCGCAGGATGAGGAAACAAAACAATGGGGATACTTTGTAAAAACACCCGAAAGCAAAAACACACCAGAGAAAGTAAATATGGGTAAAATGGGCTATGGCGACCTTTTGAGAGCAAAGAATGCTGCAGTTTACATCTACACCAAAGGCAATTATGAATTGCCGCCCGACCTTTATGTATCAACGGATCTGAAAAAGGAGATAAAGCTAAGCAACATTAACCCCCAGCAGGTTCAATATAATTGGGGCATAGCCGGACTTGTGACATGGACAACTCCAAAAGGCTATAAATCCAAAGGCATCTTATACACACCCGAAGATTTCGACCCGAATAAAAAATACCCCATGATAGTATATTTCTATGAAAAACTTTCCGATGGACTTTATAATTACCTGCCACCCGCCCCAACCCCTTCGCGTTTACCAATCTCGTTTTTTGTAAGTAACGGGTATTTAGTTTTTGCACCGGATATAAGCTATGAAACCGGCCACCCCGGCGCATCAGCCGTTGAATTTGTTAACTCGGGGGTTGAATCGCTAAAGAAAAATGGCTGGGTTGATGGCGCTCATATAGGCCTCCAGGGACAAAGCTGGGGAGGTTACCAGGTGGCATACCTCATAACCCAAACCAATATGTATGCCGCGGCATGGGCGGGCGCTCCTGTTGCCAACATGACATCAGCTTACGGTGGTATCCGTTGGGAATCGGGTGTTAACAGGCAATTCCAATACGAAAAAACACAAAGCCGGATTGGCGCCACGCTTTGGGAAAAACCAGAACTGTATATTGAAAACTCGCCGCTGTTCCAGTTGCCTAAAGTACAAACCCCGTTAATGATCATGAGTAATGATGCTGATGGCGCCGTGCCATGGTACCAGGGTATAGAAATGTTTACAGCCCTGCGCCGGCT
>NZ_JBFUKF010000537.1:0-2777 GCF_056400985.1 Mucilaginibacter sp. P4_G9
GACCAACAGTCCATTTTCCGTTTACGATCAATTACTGGCCGAATATGGATTAATTGGACTTGCAGGATTTTTCATTTATTACCTGGGCTTTTTTGCTAAACATTACAGCGTTTTAACCTATGGTCTGCCCGTTTTGCTTTTGATGATGGTTGCTTTTTTTATAGAATACTGGTTTGAGCAACTTTCTGTAGTAGTATTTTTTGAACTGTTGCTGCTGCTCAATTTAAAAGAATCCCAAACCATAAAACCGTTGACAAATGAACTTTGAAGTCCCAAAAATAACGGTTTTAATGCCTGTGTATAATGCAGGCAAGTATATCGGCGCTGCTATTGAATCGGTGTTGCAGCAAACGTTTATTGATTTTGAGTTGCTGATAGTTAATGACGGCTCAACAGATGATACCGTTGAGGTTATCAGTGCATTTAATGATCCCCGGATAGTGGTGATATACCAGGATAATAAGGGTGTTGCCCAGGCACTTAATTATGGATTAAAATATGCCCGTGCCCCATTTATAGCCCGTTTTGATGCGGATGACATTTGCTACCCCCAAAGGCTGCAGCAGCAGTATGATTTTATGATAGCCAATCCCGGGTATAGCATTATCGGTTCGGCAGCCGATTATATTGATATGGAGGGGCTTTATCTTTTTACACACAAACCACCGGCATTTAGTAATGAGGAGATACAGCAGCTTAAATATTCGGTTTGCCCGTTTATACACTCCTGCGTTTTCTATAAAAAAGACGTGGTTATTAATAAGGGTGGCTATAATGAGCACGCCTATACCTTTGAAGATCATTTTTTATGGGTAAATATCCTGAAAGATCAAAAGGCATGTAATCTTACACAATCACTTATCAAAGTAAGGCTTAATCCCGAATCCATTACTATTGATGAAAAGTGGCGGCCACGTAAATTCAGGGAGATCAAGTACTCCACACTTAAAAACCGTACTATCGGCATAAAAGAGGGCAGCTTATTGGCTGGGATCGGTGAAAAACAATATTCTGCTAAAATTAAACAGAGCTCCTATTATGCACTTTGCGGTAAAAAACTGCTGCTCAATAATTTTCAGCCACAAAAGGCGCGCGCATACACTGCAAGGGCTATCGGCATATCTCCGCTTAGGTTTGATAATTACCTGTTGTATACCGTTAGTTATTTTCCATCGAGCGTGATCACCTGGTTACACAAATTTGTTTCGGGAGGAGCAGTATTATGAACGTAGCATTCATAACGCGGTCTACATTGTATACCGTTCCTGGCGGCGATACCGTTCAGGCTGTGCAAACCGCCCGTCATCTCACCTTTATGGGCGTTACTGCCGACATAAAGTTAGCTAACGAGCATATCGATTATAACAGTTACGACTTATTGCACTTTTTTAATCTTGGCCGCCCTGCCGATATTTTACACCATAGCCAGAAGGCTCATAAACCTTATGTAATCTCAACAATATTATGCAATTACAGCGAGTTTGATCAGCAGCACCGTAAAGGGTTAGGCAGGCTGTTGAGGTACTTACCGGCGGATGGCGTTGAATATGTTAAAACAATAGCAAGGTTCCTGCTTGGCCGTGATAGAATGGCCAGCATGGCTTATACATGGAAAGGTCAGCGTAAAAGTATCATGGATATTTTAAGTCATGCGGCTATGATATTGCCTAATTCACAGTCAGAATATCAACGGGTATTAAGCAACTATCCGGGCGAAGTAAAGTGTATGATAATACCCAACGGTACAGATCAGCATTTGTTTAAATATGATGATACGGTAATTAAAGATGATAAACTGGTTGTTTGCGCTGCGCGGATAGAGGGTGTAAAAAACCAGTTGAACCTGATCAGGGCACTCAATAATACCACCTACCGCCTGCTGCTTATAGGTACACATGCGCCCAACCAGGCGGCTTATTACCATGAATGCCGGGATATAGCTGCAGATAATATTTGTTTTATTGACCAGGTGCCGCAATATGAGCTGGTAAAATACTATGCCCGTGCTAAAGTACATGTATTGCCCAGTTGGTTTGAAACTACCGGTTTAAGCTCAATAGAGGCCGCCCTGATGGCTTGTAATGTGGTTATCAGTGATAAAGGTGATGTAAGGGAATATTTTGGTAATGATGCCTTTTATTGCGACCCTGGTTCACCGCAAAGTATACTCGATGCTGTTGAAAAGGCAAGCCGATCGCCTGTTAATGAGTATTTAAGAAATAAGATCCTTCAAAATTATACCTGGAAACAGGCTGCTACACAAACTTTAAAAGCATATCAATCTGTTATAAAATGAAACTACGCATTGCAATATTAGGAACCAGGGGTATCCCCAATTACTACGGAGGATTTGAGCATATATCAGAATATGTATCGGATGGCCTGGTAAAACGCGGCCACTCGGTGACCGTTTATAATTCGCATAACCATCCCTATACACAGGATAGCTGGAACGGTGTAGAAATAAAGCACTGTTATGATCCTGAATACCTTATAGGTACCGCTGGCCAGTTTATCTATGACATGAATTGCCTGCTTGACGCCCGCAAAAGAAATTTTGATGTGGTATTAATTATGGGTTATACCAGCAGCTCGGTATGGGGGCCGATTTATCCAAAAAACAGCGCCATTGTTACCAATATGGATGGAATGGAATGGAAAAGGTCAAAGTATTCTAAACCAGTACAAAAATTTTTAAAATATGCCGAAAAACTGGCAGTGCAGTATAGCGATTCCTACGTTGCCGATTCGAGGGTAATAAAATCATACCTGAAGGA
>NZ_JBFUKF010000538.1:0-2766 GCF_056400985.1 Mucilaginibacter sp. P4_G9
GTATAGATCCCAAGGCTTTTGTATTTACCAATAGTATTAAGGAAGCTGCAGGCGGGGTGCTAAAGAAAAGGGTAAGGGAACATTAATTTTAGTATCAAGTAGTTAGTATCAGGTATCAAGATTTTTTGAAGATAAATTTTTAGTATCAAGTAGTTAGTATCAAGTATCAAGATTTTTGAGGGTAAATGCCATTTGCAGAAGCGGTCTTAATACTATGTACTTGATACTTGATACTTGCTACTCAAGAAACTACTTCATAAATTTCCACCGCTTTCGCCTTGTTTTTCAGACTTACTTCGCCAATCTTTTTTAATTCGAATGATTCTTTGGCTTTGTGGTACACTTCTTCGGTTACAATGATCTGGTTAGCCTGGGCTACACCCTGCAGGCGCTGGGCCAGGTTTACCGCATCGCCAATTACCGTATAGTCCAAACGTTTTAACGAAGCCGAACCAATATTGCCCGAGATCATCTCGCCCGAATTGATGCCGATGGATACTTCGGGCTTAAAGGTTTTATTACCATATTTAATTGCTTCGGTTGCATGCATTTTTTCGCGCACGGCAAGGGCGGCATCTATGGCGCGGTCAAGGTGGTATTCTCCGCGAAATATAGCCATTACTGCGTCGCCCATAAATTTATCAATATGGCCGTTTTGGGCAATAATTTCTTTAACCATCGCGTCAAATAGCTTGTTCAGCAGGTTTACTACGGTATTAGCAGGTACATGCTCGGATATAGCCGTGAAGCTGCACACATCAATAAATAATACGGTGGCATCTATCGTTTCGTTACTCAGCAGGCTGTTCTCAAACTCTTTGGTAGTCATAAAGTTGAGCACATTCTCATCTACATACATTTTAAGAATGTTATTCTCCTTAATGGCCTGCATGGTTTTCTTCAGTTCTACAACATGCAATAAAGTTTTTTCAATGGTGATATCCAGGTCGTCAAAGTTTACCGGCTTACAAACAAAATCAAAGGCGCCACGGTTCATGGCGGTACGGATGTTATCCATATCGCTGTAGGCCGATACCATTACCGCTTTTAGGATAGGGTTGCACTCGGGCAGTTTGGTAAGCAGGGTAAGGCCATCCATTTCGGGCATATTGATGTCGCTCAATACCATATCAATATCAGGTTCCTCGGCAAGTTTGATTAATGCTTCAAAACCATTGTGGGCAAATACAAAATCATACACCTTTTCGCGGATCTTTTTCCTGAATTTTTGTTTTATGAGTAATTCCAGGTCTAATTCGTCATCAACCACCAGTATCTTGGCCATTATTTATTGTTCTATGTGTTTTAGTTTTTCTTTTAAATTATTAAAATCAAGCGGTTTGGTTAAAAAATCGTCGGCGCCCAATTCCATCGACCGCTTATAATTCTCGTCATCGCCATAAGCGGTAATCATCATCACAACCGGTGGCGGTTTTTCATAAGTATGCCTTATTTTATCAAGAAGCTCCAGGCCAGTCATCCCGGGCATGTTGATGTCTGATAAGATCAGCACCACTTCAGAATGATTAACTGCCAGAAATGCCATCGCTTCCTCGCCCGATAGCGCGAAATTAAACTCAGTTTCCCCACTTTTTATCTCTTTGCGAAAACGTTGCAAAAACAATGGTTGTACATCCGCCTCGTCATCAACAACAAGTATCTTCATATGTAAATATAATCCAAAGTTAAATTTTGTGTTTATTTATTAAAGATAGTTAAAGCATAATTCTTGTCAGCTTGTATGCTAAATACTATTAATTAGCTTTTATATCAGGAATGGTAATGATGAACCTGGCAAATTCACCTTCTGCAGTCTCCACCTTCAAATCGCCGCCATGACCTTTGGTGATGATGTCATAACTCATAGATAAGCCTAACCCGGTTCCCTGCCCGGTTGGTTTGGTGGTGAAAAAAGGCTGGTATATTTTATCCAATACCTTTTGCGGTATGCCGGTACCATTATCGCTTACCGTTATTTCAACCGCGCTTAAGCCTGCCTGGTTTTTAACCTTTTTGGTAACTACGCTTACGGTAGGTTCATAACCGGCAATATTCTGTTTTTTCTTTTCGGCAACAGAATAAAAAGAATTATTAAAAAGATTGAGCAATACCCTGCCCAGATCCTGCGGAATGGCCTCAATTTTACCAATGCTTTCATCAAAGCTGGTTTTCATGCCGGCGTTAAACGTCTTGTCCTTTGCCCGCAAACCGTGGTAGCTTAAACGCAGGTATTCATCGGCAAGGGCATTTACATCGGTAGGCTCTTTTTTGCCGGTGGTGGTGCGCGAGTGTTGCAGCATACCTTTTACAATAGCATCGGCACGCTTGCCATGCTGGTTTATTTTGGTAAGGTTTTGGGTGATATCGCTTATGATATCATCTGCTTCCTGCTTAACATCATCGGGCAATTTGCTAAATACCTCATCCTTTAACTCATCCAATAATTCAATACTTACCTCGCTAAAATTATTTACGAAATTTAACGGGTTTTGAATTTCATGGGCTATACCAGCAGTAAGCTCACCTAATGAAGCCATTTTTTCCTGCTGTACCAGTTGTGCCTGGGTGCTTTTAAGTTCGGCGAGGGTAGTTTGTAATTCCTCTTTCTGGTTGGTAAGCTCAGCAGTTCGCTCACGTACCTGGCTTTCCAGATTTACCTTCATGGCGGCCATCATTCTGTTTTGCTCTTCCTCATCACGTCGTCTTTTGCGCTCAAGTTCAAGGACTTTGTTTTGCCTCCGGTACACGAACCACATAGCACATGCC
>NZ_JBFUKF010000539.1:0-2763 GCF_056400985.1 Mucilaginibacter sp. P4_G9
GCTTTTCGCTATCGGCTTTGCTGTCATCAATTGTTACAACAGTGTTTTCTTCTGCAGTGATTGTATTATTTTCTGCAGGCGGCGTAGCGGGCGCTTTATCTTGCACCCGGCCTTGTTTCTCCAAAAGCTTATCAAGGTTTTTTTGTTGCTGATCGCCAAGCAGCAGGCGGCAATAATCGGTAAAAAACTGGTGCGATTGCAACAGCTCTATACTGCGCGCACGCCATTCATCTTTATCAAGTGTTGTATGCTTTACTGTCTCTATCTCTTTGCGCACCATTTTACTTCTTTCCATGAAATCGTCGGTTCCCAAATGAAACAAATCGGCGTCACATAAAATTTCCTGGAGCAGGCCTATTGGTTTCTGCGGCATTTCGGTAGCCAGGATGCAGGCTTTAATTTTATCCATTACCGGCTGTGCTACCTTTAATTGTTTCAACTCGTGCTCAGCAATACTTATACTTTTTGCCTCATGATCAGCCCTATCTGTAAAATAACCTGTGTCATGAAACCACGCGGCCGATATCACCACAAAAAAGTCCTCATCGCTTAACTGGTAATGGTTGGCTATTTTAGTGGCTGCAGCAACTACATCTTTAGTATGTTTAATGTTATGATATATAAGTTCGGGATCCTGGTAAGCATCAAAATAGGATGTTACGTATTGTTTTACCTCTTCTAATAGTTGTTGAAATTTCATTTGTTTTGGGTAATTGTTAGTCAAATTTATTCTAAAAATCTTTATTAACAGTTTAATAAAAATTATGGGCCTAATTATTACTTAAGGTTTACTTTAAAACAAGGTAAACTGCTGTTGATACTACTTTTTCAAATCTTTGTTTCCATTAATAAACCGGCTATTTTTTCGATGTGTTAATTGAAAAGCGGATAATTTAAATAACAGATATCGTTAAAAACGAGGATTTGGCAAATAATTGTTAGTTTTTAGATGCATAGTGATGTGTTTCCGGCCCTTCGTAACTGTAATTATACGGCGGGTACGGCACAATAAATGTATCTTCTACCCGTGATGATCTTTTAAAATAAGGGATCCATATAGCTGCAACAATCAAGGCATAAACCAGGACATAAGGATGTGGCTGAACGATCTTATTAGGCTTAATTGTAAGCGTCCAAATAAAGTCGACCACCACAAAAGCAACAGTGAACAGGAAATAACCTGTAATTACTTTCGGCAAAATATCACGCTTGTTTAAAAGTAGTACAAGGCAATAAACAGAGTAAAACATCAAGCTAATAAAACAGGTAACTTCCATAACCACAAATAATTTATAACTGAGATCCTGTTTATCTGCCGCACTTAAATTCCATGTTTTAAGGCTAAAGTAATCACCCGCAGCCAAAACAGATATTGAAAATATTGCGGTTAAAATCAATAATATAATCACCAGCACAAGCCAGCCACCCACTGTTGTAAACGTTGAACCGTAGCTAAAAACAATGCCCGGGGTTTCGCGCTGATAGATCCAAACACCTAAAAAGATGAGGCCGACTGTAAAGAACCCCGCAAAAAGCACCATGTAATTGTTCACGTCGGTAGCTGGTTTGTTCACTGTTCCGTAAGTAAAACTGTAGTTTAAACCGTCATAGTTAAGTTTTTTTAAATCATCTTTAAACTCGGCCAGTTTATTAACCGGCACATTATCTTTAAGGTAAGTGAGCTTATAGTTTAGTGATAATGTGTCTCCGGATGAAGAATAATCGGATGAAAACCGGTAATAATCCCTGTTAATAGAATTAGYGCGGTTTGTCATATCCCAGCCGCCAGGTAGTATTACCCTAATAGTATAATCATAATTAAGTGGATAACTGAGCGAAGCCGGTGTCTTTTTTTGTCCGTTGATGGATGGTAACTGTTGTGATATATAATTGGCATACAGGTCGACCGATCGCTTGTTGGTTTCTGAATCAGTTCTAAAAAAATCCTTTATGATATAGGTTTCGGTAGTGGTAAGTATATTCTTCTCCTGGTCGTCAATTACCGTTACCGAATCTTTAGGCTCTATTTTTGAATATGTTTTTGCATAATAATCCAGGTAATTTTTTTCAGTTTCGGCCATCCCTGTTGATGCAAGCCTGCCCCGGATATCATCAGCCTCGTTAAGGGTATAGGTAGTTTTTACGGTAAACTCAACCGGAGCTTTATCGTTTTTAACTTTATAAATATCGTTATAAACTATTTTTCCTGTTCGCGATTGGGGTATTGTGGTAAGCAAATTATTACCTGCTTTTAACACCAGCCCCTTGCCATAACCCGGGAAATAAATATCTGTACCCGTACCTCCCTGGTAATCAATAGTAGCATCAACCCAAACCTGTTTTCCTTTTACATTGGCTGTAACCACGGCATGATCAAAAGCATAATAAGTAGGTATGTAATCTGCAATGTGTTCCCGAACGCCCGAGTTGACCAGCACCATGGATGCATCTATGCCACCAGCTTTGAGCATAGATACCAGTAACAGCGATTTGTCCTTACAATCGCCATAGCGTTGTTTAAATACTTTTTCGGGATTATTGGCACGGTGCGAGTATTGTCCTATTTCGATGCCCATATACCTTACCTCGTCCTGAACGGTTTTTACGGCCTCCCGGAAATATTTTACATGGTCTGTCCCGGTTTTTGCTTTTATTTCGGCTATGCGTTGGGCCAGTTCGCCTTTTATATTGGTAGCGGCGGGGTTTATGCTTAATRCCCAGTTGATAACGCTTGCCCAGTCATTAAACTCGCTGATCTGGAGG
>NZ_JBFUKF010000540.1:0-2744 GCF_056400985.1 Mucilaginibacter sp. P4_G9
TCCCTATACAGCCTTAATACTACTTTTCAAAATGCGATAATAGTATCAGTTTATCGCGCACAGCTGACAGTTACGGGAAAGCAATTTTGCATCTGACGAGGTGGCTTAGTTTTAATATTGCAGAAGCTAAACGAAACTGCGTTTATCATTCCACGTTGTTTATTTCGGACGGAAAAAAACACTTGAAACATCTAAAAAAAAACTAATTTAGAAGAACTTATATCTATATTTTATCAATAAAAGACCTACAAAAATCTATTTCCGTAAAGGAAAATTATAGTATAGTAAACTATAATTCTGCCTCTTCGGCGTCTTCCAGGTATTTAGATGGAATGGTATTGTATTCGGCCTTAAACATCTTTACAAAGTATTTCTGGCTTTTGAACCCTACTTTATTGCAGATCTGGGATATGGTTAGATGCCCTGTTTCCAGAAGCTGGGCAGCACGCTTTAACCGCATGGATCGCACCAGTTCATTAGGAGTTTTGCCCGTCATGGCTAATATCTTCTTATATAAGGTATACCGACTTACAAAAACCTCGTTGCTTAATTCCTCAACAGAAAAATTAGGATTCGAGATATTGCTGTCAATCAGGGTAAGCACCTTTTTAATGAACAGTTCATCCGGCGAATCTACATGCATCTCGGTTGGATTTACTTCCACCTGCTTGGTATAGGTTTTGCGCATGCTTTCCTGCTGGCTCAGTATATTTCGGATTTTTGACTGAAGTATCTCGAAGTTAAAAGGTTTGGTAAGATAATCGGTTGCACCTGTTTCCAACCCTTTTAACTGCTGATCTTCCCCGGTTAATGCCGTTAACAGTATTACAGGAATATGTGAGGTGCGTTTATCATTCTTGATTTTTAAACACAGATCAATACCGTTCATTTCGGGCATACTGATGTCGCTCACAACCAGGTTAGGATGCTGGGCCAGTGCTTTTTGCCAACCTTTTTTACCGTTCTCGGCTTCAATTATGTTAAATGCCGATTTTAAATTGTCTTTAATGTAAAATCTGAAATCTTCATTATCCTCAACCAATAATACGGTAGGTTTTTTACCATCCCGGTTCTCTTTATGAAGATCGTTCCTTTGCAGGGCTTTGTGGGTTAATGATTCATTGGTATGGTCAAAGGGTAAAAGTGTATCGGTAAAAACAATGTTATCTAACCGGCTTACAGGCAATAAAACTGTAAAACAGCTTCCCTGGTTAAACTCACTTTCAACAAAAATTTCACCATCATGCAGCTTTACAAACTCTTTGGTTATCGATAAACCTATTCCACTTCCCTGGTTGAGCATAGATCCTGGCAGATCATTCTGAAAAAATGGATCAAATATCCTGTTAAGTTTATCGGCTGCAATACCTATTCCCGTATCTACAACCCTTATTTCCAGCAAATCATCATGTTCATCTCCTTTATCTACCAGGTTAATTAAAACGCTTACCTGCCCACCCTCATGTGTAAACTTATAAGCATTTGAAAGCAGGTTGAACATAATCCTTTCTATTTTATCATGATCAAAACTTGTATAATAGGTTTCAATTTCCGAATCAAACACAAAACGGATATTTTTTTGATCAGCTACATCGGTGAAAGCAAACGACAGMTCTTTTATAAAACTGATAATATTGCCATTCATCTTATGCAGCTTTAGTTCCTGGTATTCCATCTTCCTGAAATCAAGCAGCTGATTAACCAGGTTGAGCAAACGTTTTGCATTACGGTTCACCATCATCAGCTGACGCTGCACTTCGGGTTCATTAATTTGTTTAAGTATCTTATCAACCGGGGCCATAATGAGCGATAAAGGCGTCCGGAACTCATGACTAACGTTTGTGAAGAATTTAATCTTCATCAAATCGAGTTCATGCATCCGCTGAGCCTCTTCGCGCTCTTTCTCAATAGAAAATTGCGCGCGTAGCTTTTCGATGCCGCGTTTTCTTAAATACAATAGCGAACCAACTGCCAGGCCAACATATAAGATATAAGCCCAGGTAGTTTTCCAGAATGGCGGTGATATACTGATGTTTAATGTAAGTTCTTTATTATTCCAGCCCTCATTATCACCGGCCCTTACTTTAAATGTATAATTACCAGGATCGAGGTTGGTATAGGGGGCTTTTCTGGTTTTGTTATCGGCATTTATCCAATCATTATCAAAACCCACCATTTTATACTGGTATTTTACCTTATCGGGATTAAAATAATTAAGTGCCGCAAATTCTATAGCGAATACATTATCATCATAATTAAGTTTAAGGTCTTTCAAAACTGTTATCGATTTTGGCAGTAAAACCCGGCCATTAACTTTTTCACCAACATTTAAACTCCTGTTAAATACCTGAAAATCAGTAAATATCAAATCGGGTTGTTTTTTATTGGCAACGATATTTGACGGTTTAAACAGGTTAAAACCATTGCCCCCGCCAAATAATAATTCTCCTTCACGGGTTTTATATGATGAATTTTCGGTAAACTCCCGTCCTTGCAACCCTTCTGTTTCATTATAGTTTACAAACCGAAATTTAAGCTTACCTGCTGACCGATCTATAAAAATGCTGGATAATCCATTGGGCGTACTCACCCAAATGTTATTCCTGTTATACTCCTGCATATCAATCACTGTATTATCCGGTAAACCATTACGCTTGTTGAGATTGGTAAACTTGCCGGTTTTGTAATCAAATATGCTTATTCCCTCGCGGGTGCTTATCCAGATCAGGCCATCTGTATCTTCA
>NZ_JBFUKF010000541.1:0-2706 GCF_056400985.1 Mucilaginibacter sp. P4_G9
GTGTTCCAGTTCTTGAGCCGTTTGCCGCGCAGGTTAAGCTCGGTTGGTTTATCTCCCAAGCCAAAAAAGCTTTCGTTGGGGCTGCAGGTTTTGGTACAAAATACGTAATAGCCGCCAAACTGCACGTTCTCTTCCCAGTGCATGGGCACAGCATCCATACTGGTTACGTGATTATTACTATCAGAAAAAGATATAAAGAAGTCCTTTTTGCGGATATGACAGTTTATCGATTTAGTGGCTACGCGAAATTCATTTAAATCCTCGTACAAAAAAGACGAGGCCGCTTTATACCCCAATTTGGGAACTGCATAGGAAAACTCTTCTAAAAAAACACCATGTGGGGATAATCTTACCCGGATGATCTCATCGGTTACCACAACTACCTCAACCTTGGCATCGCCATCGGTAAAGAAGAATTTATTTCCCCATTGATCGGCATGATTGGGTACTCCAAGATATTTTTTTATGATCGGCTTTATGCCATCGGCAGGGTTATTAAGGTGGTGAAACTCCTCTTCCCCTTCCAATAAGCTCTCTGCTTCTATTATCTTACTGGTAATCTCTTCGGGATTTGGTGTATTACTTTTCATTCAAATTATTTAAAAGGGGTTACTGCAAATATGTATAATGTGTTCTTACTACGCAATATACAACATTTGATTTGAGGAAAAATCATTAACCGTGCCAGTTTATAATGATTTCATTAATTTGTTCCCCCAATTATTTGAATTCTCTTACCATCCTGTACAAAAAACGCCGATAACGATGCCATAATTGTAAATACGCCCCGTTACAAAACCGTAAATTGCACAGTTATTCTTCTTCTTTTATACGAAGTGTTAGCAAAGCTGCCAGTATCATAAGGCAACCACCTATTTCAACTGCCAGTAACCTATCATTATTTAACCAGTGCGACATGATCCATCCAAAAAGCAATGAAGCCAATATTTCCGGCAACACAATAAAGAAATTAAATATCCCCATATAAATGCCCACCTTATTTTCGGGCAAACAACCACCAAGCATAGCATAAGGCATTGATAATATGCTTGCCCAGGCAATACCCACACCAGTCATAGATACATATAACATATTGGGGCTATGAATAAATGATACCGATATTAAGCCTGCAGCACCAGCCWGCAAACAAAGCATATGGGTGTACTTTCTGCCTAATTTAGCAGCAATGAGGGGGATAAAAAAAGCAAAAACAAATGTAACCAGGTTATAATACGATAGCGTAAGCCCGGCAAATTCAATTCCTTTAGTATAAAGAACATCCTTTTCGCTAACAGCGCCAAATACGTTTCTTGCTACAGCCGGCGAATAATAAAACCACATTAAAAACAAACCGGGCCAGGTAAAAAACTGTACCAATGCCAGCTTACGCATTCGTTTGGGCATATTTACTATGGCATGAAAAATTTCGGATGCGCCTGCCCCAAAGCCGCGTTTTTCTTCTTTTTTCTTTTGCCGCTCATTGAGATCCGCGGGGGGGTACTCGGTACTGGTACAAACAGTATAAACAACTGCCGTAATAAATGCCGCTGCGCCAATATAAAACGAATAACGTACGGTAGCCGGAATGCTGCCGCCAACAAGGGAGTTATGTACATTAAACCAATGGCTCATCATCCAGGGTAATGCCGATGCGATAATTGAACCTAAACCTATAAAAACGCTTTGCATAGCAAAACCGCGGGTGCGCTGATCGTCGGGCAGTTTATCGGTAACAAACGCTCTGAAAGGCTCCATACTTACATTTATGGATGTATCCATAATCCATAGCAGCCCTGCAGCCATCCATAGGGCCGATGAGTTGGGCATAAAAATGAGCGTTACTGTACTAATTATAGCACCAACTAAAAAATATGGCCTGCGCCTGCCCAGCCTTGGATGCCAGGTATGATCGCTCATATAACCAACAATTGGTTGTACAATTAAACCGGTTAGCGGGGCCGCTAAAAACAGCATGGGGATTTTATCGGGTTTGGCCCCCAGGTATTCATATATGGCGCCCATATTTGCCATTTGCAGGGCCCATCCAAACTGGATGCCTAAAAAGCCAAAGCTCATGTTCCAGATCTGCCAGAAACTCAATCTCGACTTTTGTTTTGTTTGGTTCATTGGTTTAATTTTATTGGTTTTGTCCCATGATGTTATTGAGCGCTAATCCCATCTGTTATTGCAAGTTTGCCTTGTACAGTTCTCGATTGCGGTACGCCTTACAATAAGACCACAAGCAGCTGATTATCAACACACATAAATATACTTATAGACCATGTCATTGCGAGGCACGAAGCAATCGCAGGCTTTACAAAGCAGATCTGCACAGTTCGCGGTTGCTTCGTGCCTCGCAATGACATGATTTTTTATAGTTTTAAAACTCCAGCATCAGTCCACTACTTGCTTTTACGGCTATTTCAACACCATTGTTAATATCATCAGTATTGAATTTGGCTCCGCTTAGTAAATCAGTAAAATGTTTTTCACCACTCAGGTTTAATTTATGTAAAAGGTCATCCGGGAGTTTTATCCTTATTTTGCGTGCTTCCCTATTAAAATTGGTTATCACCAATATACGTTGATTATTGGTATATCGGAGATAAATGTACAGCCTGGTATCAAAGCCTGGCTGGCGTTCGTTGGCCATCATTAGCTCATAAAACTCGCCCGTTTTAATAGCTTCGCTGTTGTGTACAGTGT
>NZ_JBFUKF010000542.1:0-2705 GCF_056400985.1 Mucilaginibacter sp. P4_G9
TCATGCGGCTTTGGCCCGGTACCCAACGGAAAACTGGTTGAGTCGATAGATAATAAGATATCAATATCCGGATTTTTACGCAGGTCATGCTCCCATCGGTACCACTCGTTTGGTTGTGTTTTGAAAGTTGCGGGCAAACCTTTGGTTACGGGATGTTTGGCATCCGCCACCCGTAAAATAGCCGATGTAGGGTGCCAGGTATTACTTACATACTGACCCGATCCCAGGAACTCATTATGGTACCAGTCCCAATTTTGCGGATAATCCGACGGCGTAAGTGCGAATGCAGAGAAATGAAAGCCCATCCAGGCGCCGCCATTTTTCATGTATTGCTCAAATGCAGCCCGTTGTGCAGGATCATCCGGACGGGTATCTAAAAACAGCACCACCTGGTATCTGGTCAAAAAACGCCGATTCATGTTGCCCCAGTTATTGGTAGAATCGTAGGTGAAATTGTATTTTTTGCCCATATCCGGGAAACGCTTGTTAGCTTCGTGCACAAAACTAATATGCGCCTTATCATTACGACCGGTGTAAAAGGCTATCACTTTAAAAGGTTTTTTGTTTTGTGCAGCGGCAGTGTAAAAGCTTAAACAAATTATACAAAACACAATTACCGGCGCTGTAATTTTTGAAATGCGGGTGGTCATGGTTATTGGTTGCTGATTGTTGTGTAAAACTAAACCATTTTAATTTAATGTGGGATGAGCGGTAGAGGCCCATAGACCATTGTCAATAGCCAAAATCATCATAGCAAACAAAAAAAACACACTAATCGGTTAAATCATAATCAATCGGCGAAATCCATTTAAAAAAAAACAGCCGTTGCGTTACGGCAAACGGCTGCTCCTAAGTTAGTGCCCCTGATTACATAACTTATTATTCAAAAGTATAGCAGCAGAATTATAATAATGCAAGGAATATTACTGAATTATCATTCGGGATTTACTTGTTTTATATTGAGGATTTTACGCGCCAGGTTACTCCTACTATAAAAGCCACAAGCCAACTTATTGATTTTAAATTGTATATATTCAAATGAAAATGCCCGGTACAAAGCACCGGGCATAAGTATTAAATATAGGTACATAAATTGGGTGCGAATAGATAAGCCAAATCACAGGCTTTTTTTTACTGCCTTATAGTGAATATCCTTAGGCCGCGGAAATATTATTGACTTTTTGCTGCTTTTGATTGTGCCAGATGCCAATTGTACAAATAGCTATACTCAGCAACAAAAAAAACTCGATGTAAATATGGATAAAAGGGATGCCTTGCCAGGTGGATACAAACATCGAAGAAAGATCTGGCAGCAATAAACCCAATAAAGGGAAGCCGGCGAATATTCTGAAAATTTTTAATTCTTCCATACTTAATCATTTAATAAGCACAATCTACAACTTCAGAGAGTAAAAAGCAAATATTATAAGTAAAAAGAAAGTATTATTTTCTTTACGATTAAATTAATACAAAAAACTTTAGTTGGGTATATTATAAATAAGCTATAAGCCTAAGTGATCTTCAATGCCTTTACCTATTTGCTGCAACGGTATTTGATGATCACCAAAACKGTGTTCAATAACTTCCCACCCATGAAAACTTGTTTTGGTGATGATATGAAACGAGGAGTGGTTAAAAACATTATAGGTAGCTTTACCCGTTGTTGCCCTGATAATCTTATATGTTTTTTGATTAACTGCTAACTCAAAAGATTCCATAATAATGTTTGCACAAACATATATGGTAATATACGTTTAAGCAAGCACTAAACTACCCGTATTTTAACCCATTGTAAACCCGGTGTTTTAACTAATACAAAACCGGTACCTTAAAAAGGCATAGCCCTAACCAGCTCAAGCAAATTTTGGCGTACTGCCGGGTCGTTATCTATAATTTGCTCCAGTTCGGTATCTGATGCTACATATACAATTACAAAATTGCGGCCCTGGTTCCAAAAGTCGCCGCGTAATAATACTTTACCTATTTTTTTAAGATTTTCATAATAGCTAACGCGCTCGGCAATACAGGGTTCATTATAGTTAGTTTCTTTTTCTTCAAAAAACAGCATCACATGATGCGGATTTTTATAGGCTGATGCTGGTATCATAACAAGATGATTATGTATTTAATACTTAATTAGTTATTGCAGGTTACCTCGGTAAGTATATTACCAGGGGCATTAAAATAAAAACCATAGCCACCACGCATATTTGCCGGGGCTTGTTCGGCAGCGAAGCCGCCAGCTAAAAGGCGGTTATATACATCGGTAACATCCTGGCGGTTCTCAAGCAGGAAACCAACGTGAAATGCATCCGGAAAAGTACTGTTGCCATTACGGTTAAAATTATTGGCCATTAGTACAAGGGTAAAACCATCGGTACCCTGTAATATGGCAATTAAGTTATCGCCTTTTTTTTCGGTACATTTAAAATTAAAGTACTGTTCAAAAAAACTGCTGCTGGCCGCAACATCGTTTACCGGCAGGTTGATATGGTTTAATTTCATAATTATATATCTTTAATAAATTAGCGTTCGCATTTTATCAGTTCAATTTTTTAAGGTTTTAGTGCTTTTATAACCAATTGCAGGGCTTGCATCATCAGGTCGTCATTCAGCTCAAAGTTTCCGTTTGCATAGCTGCGGCCCTGGTAGTGAAATTTTATAAGCTGGTACAAGGGCGCAAAAGCTATTGACCAGTATACTTC
>NZ_JBFUKF010000543.1:0-2701 GCF_056400985.1 Mucilaginibacter sp. P4_G9
GCGTGGCGTTATTGCTGCGCCCGTAAAATATCTGGGCCAGGCCGTTTGATACCGTATCTGATAATGAATATACCGGGGTATTGGTATCGGTATTGTATAGCCTAAAGTCCCTGTCGAACTGAATTGGCGCATCAGCGAAGTCCTTTAATAGCGGGTCATCTTTTGATAACAGGGCAATAATGTTATATTTTTTAAGATCGGCTGATGGAATATCGCTCGAGTAAACAAATTCAGGGAAATTGTTGGCGTTAATGTTATTGTTTAGTTCATAAATGATTTCGCCCATTGCACCGGCGGCATATTTTGCATAATCCTTGCTAACAACTATGCGTGTGGTACCGGTATTAAATGCTTCCGGATACTGATAAAAGCTCAGGTCGCTGGTTACAAAAGGGTTTTTTGATTCCAGGTATGATTTATCTACGTCAACCTCGGCAAAAAAGTTGGTAAAACTATCCTTACAATGCCCGCTTGTTGGGTAAAACCTAAATTCGGCCTCAAGGGTGTTGTATTTATGGTGCTGGTAACGGTTAATGGTTATGGCTGTATTTAATTTGCCGGTTGCATCCAGTTTTTCGCTGCTGATAAGCAAGCCATTTAAATAGATGTTGAAGAAACCGCGGTCGCCTGGGCTTAAAGCGCTGTAATTGGCTATAAACCTTATCTCAACTTCTTTTGGTGTAAAGCTAAAATCGCTGTTTTTAAAGGTATAAGCGCTTTTTAATGAACCTATGCCCGATAGGAAGTCGCCCACACCGCCAATTTGTTTTAAAGAAAGCTTTGAGCGGTTTTCATCAATTGTTTTCGAGAAGGTGTTTTGCGCTTTTTCAATCAACAGGTAATCGCCATAAGTTGAATTTAAAACATTCATGTTACCTAAAGCGGTGATGGCTTTTTCGTACCCTTTATCGTCGCCGCCGGTTACAAATAAAATTTCTTTAATAACATTTTCCTGTGATGCTACTTTAACAGGTACAAGTACGCCCCTGGATTCAACCATGCGGGTATTGGTATCGGTAACCAGGCTAATTGATTTGTGCAGGTAAAATAAACCCTGATCGCTTTGCGGCGATATTTTAATAAGATCGCGCGCCGCTGCCGGCAGTGATGATATATTGCCAACCCTGATGTAGTTTCTTACACTATCCGGAACATGAGATTCGTCATACACCATGATGTCTCTTGTTTGGGTCTTTTTCAGTCTTGAATAAGCCCATGCTACGGCTTTAAGGTCGTGCAGTGAAGGATTGGCGGGGTAAACGATCGCTTTTTTTGAATCGAAGCAATTGCTGATGTTTACGTTGCTAAAAAAACTTTTATTGCTGCGCACCAGCGACAGGTATGAATAGTTTTTAACCTTTACCCACATGGCGGGGTTATCCAGGTCGCGGCACTCATCATCTGTTATAGTGAGGAGGGTTTTTATCTGTACTTTCAGGAATTTATCGTTCGACAGATCGGCCCTGGTTAAGTTAAGGGCTATTTTTTGGATAGAATCTTTGGTCATTCTGCCGCTATATGCCGGCTTATTATTAATAATAACGTTGATGAACGAGCGTTCTTTTAACAAAGCTTGTGATGGTTCAAAAAATAAAACCACTTTGCTGCCATTCATCTCGGTAAGCGGTGTGATCTTAAAATAAAATGAATTGGCGCCGCTCATGCCATATATTACGTCGTCATCATGGCCCAACGATTTAAAGGATACCATGTTTTGTGCTCTTGATGCCGTGCTGAAGAGAAATAAAAAGGCTAAGAGGGATAAAAGTTTATTCATCTGGTTGTAAATAATTAATTTATAACGTAAAATTCTACTCTGAAATAATTACCATTCTCGTCACTGCGGTATGATAGTTCGCCACCCATTTCCTGGGTCATGAGTTTGGCTATCGAAAGGCCAAGCCCCAGGCGGCTTTCGGTAACGCCCGATGTATCATTAAGTGTTTTTAATTTATTGAACATCATATCCAATTCATCCTGTCCAATAGCAATACCTTCGTCAATTAATTCAAATACAAAACGTTGGCGCTGAAGGCTGGTTACTACTTTTATAGTATTATTGGTTTGCGAAAATTTTATGGCATTTGATAACAGATTTTGAAATAMCTGCCCTGCAAATACCTTATCGAGCCTTACATTAAGCGGCAGCTTTAAAATATTATCAATAAGGTGGATGTTTTTCATTTGGGCGGTTTCAAACAAGCCCTTAAAAACTTGCATAACCTCAATATTAATATCAAATATTTCCAGGTTAAATTTCATTTCAGGCGATTCGATCTCTTTTACATCCATCAGCTTATTAAGCATGTACTGCATCTTTTCGGTCGACTCGGTTATATAACCCACATATTCTTTTTGATCATTACTTAGCCGGTAATCTTCATCTTTTATCATGTTATTACTCATCACTATCGAGCCGATGAGGTTTTTAAGATCATGGCCCGCAATATTAATAAAGCTGTTCTTTTGCCCGTCAAGCTTACGTAATTGCTCATATTGCATATCAATAAGGTTGTTWTTCTCGTTGATAGAGGTGTTTTGCTGTTTTAGCTGGTCATTTGATTTTTCAATCATTAGCTGTGATTTAACGTCGCGCTGCATTACCTTATAACGGGTATTAGGAATAAGGCATGATATAACAGCAATAATAAAAAACAATTGCCCCCCATTGCTGATGGCAATATCAAGATTATATTCATGC
>NZ_JBFUKF010000544.1:0-2700 GCF_056400985.1 Mucilaginibacter sp. P4_G9
ATATAAGCCCAGCCTGTGCGCAAGTGGAGCGTACAAATAAACCGTCTCTGATGATAGTTTAAGCTGCTTATCACGTGGCATAAACTCCATAGTACGCATGTTATGCAACCTATCGGCCAGTTTTATCAGTATCACCCTAACATCATCTGCCAGGGTAAGCAACATTTTACGGAAGTTTTCGGCCTGCAAAGAACTGTTGGTATCAAATACGCCGGATATTTTGGTTAAGCCATCAATAATTTTGGCTACCTTTTTACCAAACTCCATCTCAATCTCGTCCAGCGTCATGTTGGTATCTTCAACCACATCATGCAGCAGGGCGCACACAATTGAAGTTGTACCCAGGCCAATTTCCTCGGCAGCTATCTGGGCAACAGCAATTGGGTGGTATATATAGGGTTCGCCGCTTTTGCGGCGCATATCCTTGTGGCTTTCAAGGGCCATGTCAAATGCCTTGCGAATCATTCGCTTATCGCCCTTTTGCAGGGTTGATTTACAGGCACGCAGCAAAGCCCGATATCTTTTTAAGATCTCATTTTTTTCAGCTTCCAGATCAATCACTATCTCTTTCATATATGAATATTAGTGGTAAAAAAATGGATCAACCTGTAACTAAAAAAATATTATTACAGATTATATTAAAATACCACAAAAATTTGCTTTAATTTTGTATTAAGTAAAAATATGAAATTTATTGGTTTTCTGTTGATGTTTTGTTGCATTATGGGCGAAGTAAAAGCCCAAACAGATAAACCTGCACCTATGGTTCTGGGCAAAAATGATACCATTCGGGTTGCCGTTACAAGTATTGACGGAGAATTGGTTCCTTGGGTAGTATGCCCTCCTGTACGAATTGTTGATACCCGCATATTTGCCAGTGATGCTGATAGGGACAATTACCGCCGTTTAAGGTATAATGTAATGAAGGTGTTACCCTATGCACGTTTTGCCGGCCAGCGATACGCAAAACTACAGCGCGATCTTGCACTTACCGGAGATAAAAAGAAGCAGAAAGAACTGATTGGCACGTGCGAAACAGAGATAAAAACATTGTTTAATAAGGAAATTAAAAATCTGACAATTAGTCAGGGCGAAGTTTTGATTAAGTTGATTGACCGGGAAACCGGCACAACCAGTTATACTATGGTTAAAGAGCTTAAAGGTGGTTTTAAAGCATTTATGTTTCAATCCGTAGCCAGCATATTTGGTCATAACCTTAAAGAAACTTATGATCCAGATGAGCAGAAAGATATCGAGGCCATTCTTACCCAGGCCGGATACAATTCCACTAACTTCTAATAATGGATAATACAAGCGTCTACAAGTTTAACGTTCAAAAGTTAAACGGTGATGACATCAGTCTATCGGCTTATAAAAATAAAGTACTTTTAATAGTTAACACCGCTTCTCAATGCGGTTTTACCCCTCAGCTTAAAGATCTTGTATCATTAAAGGAAATTTTTGGTGATGCTGATTTTGAAATACTTGCATTTCCCTCAAATGATTTTGGCGGGCAGGAGCCTTTGGAAGGCGCTGCTATTACCACTTTCTGCGAAAATTCCGGCGTAAATTACCCCGTATTTGATAAAATACGGGTGCGTGGGCCATTTGCTCATCCCTTATACCAGTTTTTTGCTGATAAAAAACAGAACGGTAACCTTAAATCGATTCCAAGATGGAATTTTCATAAGTTTTTGATCAATAGGGACGGTCATGTTACTGATTTTTATTACCCTTTTACCAAACCAACATCTTCAAAGATTCGGAAGAGAATAGAGCGTCTTTTATCGGCTGCTCACTAAACATAAATACAATAATGAAATTAGATATTTTAGTTTTATCGGTACATCCTGATGATGCCGAACTTGGATGCTCGGGCRCTATTTTGAAGCATATAGCTATGGGGCATAAAGCAGGCATAGTTGACCTTACACGTGGCGAGTTAGGGACTCGTGGCACTGCAGATATTCGTGAGCAGGAGGCAGCGGCAGCGGCAAACATATTGGGCCTTTCGGTAAGAGATAATTTAGGTATTCCTGATGGTTTTTTTGAAAATACAAAAGAGTACCAGTTGAAAGTTATCTCCGCTATCMGTAATTATCAGCCCCGAATTATAATAACCAATGCTTATCATGACAGACATCCCGATCATGGTCGGGCCAATGAATTGGTGGAGCATTCTGCGTTTTTATCAGGTTTGCGTAAAATAGAAACGTTTGATAAAAATGGTGAACCCCAGCAGCCATGGCGACCTGATTTGGTGCTGCATTTTATACAGGATAATTATATCAGGCCTGATATTTTGATAGATGTTACCGAGTATTGGGACAAAAAGATAGAAAGCATACGTGCTTATGGTTCGCAATTTTTTAATCCAGAATGGAGCGACGAGCCTCAAACCTATATATCATCTCCCGAATTTATTAATGGAGTAGCCGCGCGAGCCAGCGAATTTGGTAAAAGCATAGGTGTTAAATATGCAGAAGGTTATACAAGTAGAAAAATTTTAGGAATAGATAATTTATTTGCTTTAAAATAATATATTATTTAACTATAAATAAATAAGCCGCTATCCTTTAATAGGATAGCGGCTTATTTTATAATATCGGTTTAAATATTTAAGCCTTAATATATTCAAAGCGATTATTTTCATTACTTCTTTCTCGTCTCAGTTTATTTTCATTCGCAAGCTTTAAAAGG